>JAUSJS010000017.1 GCA_030647575.1 Candidatus Limnocylindrales bacterium
CCCCGGCGGCTGAAGGCCGCGGTCGACTGGGGCGGACCGACGCACTACACCTTCCAGGAGCCATGGCTGCGGGGATTGAAACAAGACAAGCTGTATCTTTGGTCGATCCTCGACGCGTTCGTCTATTCCCATCACGTCAAGAACTACGACGAGCTCCTCGCACAGGCGCCGACTCTCTCGCTCGAGAGCCAGGGATGGCTGAACAAGCCGGCGGCGCCGCTGCTGGCGGTGAACGGCGCGAAGGACCCGTGGATGACGATTCAGGACGTCTATGTCCTGTTCGAAGGCGGTGAGCCCAAGTCCGCCCGTGTCTATCCCGAGGGAGGTCACATGGGCGGCGATCCCGGCTCCGGACCGATGATCGTGAACTGGATCAAATCCAGGTTCGGAATGACGGGCGGATCGTGAAGTAACCGACAGTCCAGGCTCAATAGCGAGGAGGGTTCTCATCCCTCTCGGGGAATTCCGCTAGGAACGTGGCAAGACATCGAGGAACGTCAACCCTTCACGGATGGCGTACTTGGTGAGGTCGGCGATAGTGTGGAGGTTCAGCTTGTCCATGATCTGCTGGCGGTGAGTCTCCACGGTCTTGACGCACACGCCCAGCCGGTGGGCGACTGCCTTCGTGGCCTTGCCCTCGGCGAGCAATTGGAGCACCTCGCGTTCCCGTGACGTCAGGAGCGCCGATGGTTCGCCGGATGGCGGCTGGCGGACAAGCTGTCTCACGAGCAAGCTCGTGATGATCGGGCTGAGGTAGATCTCACCTCGCATCACGGTCTGAATCGCGAGGCTCAGCTCCTCGAACGCGGAGTCCTTGAGCAGATAGCCCGACGCGCCGGCCTGCAGTATGCCGGTCACGAATCGCCGGTCGGCATGCATCGAGAGCGCGAGCACCTTGATGGCCGGCGTGTCGCGCACGATCTGGCGTGTGGCATCGACGCCGTTGAGGTCCGGGAGCCCCACGTCCATGATCACGATGTCGGGATGGAGCGTTTTGGCCAGCTCCACGGCGATTCGGCCCGTGTCCGCCTCCGCCAGCACCTTGAGATCTGGCGATTGTTCCAGCAGGCTCCGGAGACCCTGCAGCACGATCTTGTGGTCGTCGGCGATGACGATTCGCGTGGCCATAGGGGCTAGCCTCCTCCAGACATCAATGGTGTCGTCAGGGTGATGCGGGTGCCACAACCGACAGTCGACCGGACGTCGAGCGTTCCACCGTAGACGTGTAAGCGCTCCCGAATGTTGATGAGCCCGAAGCCGCTCAGGCCCGGTTGATGAAACCCAACGCGAGAGGTGTCGAAGCCGACGCCATCGTCCTCGAGGACGATCCAGATCGATCGCTTGTCCCTTGACACCCGCAACAAGACCTGGCGGGCGTTGGCGTGTTTTGCGACGTTCACCAGGAGTTCTCGCACCGCCTGGAAGAGGATGACGCGGACGTGGTCCTCCAACTGTTTCGGCAGGCCATCGTCCTGGAACTGAGTGGCGATGCCCCGCTGCTCCTCCAACCGCTCCAGCAGCCTTTCGATGGCCGGCTCGAATCCCAGCTCGTACAGAAGAGGAGGGCTCAGCTCGGACACGATGTCGCGCATGTCACAAATAAGCTGATCCGCCAACCCGCGGACTTCTTCGAGCAACCGTCCGTCACCGCCCGATGACACGTTCACGCCCAGCTCGCCCAACTTGATCTTGCACAGGGCGAGCGTTTGCAGGATGGTGTCGTGCAGGTCGGATGCGATGCGGCGCCGTTCCTGCTCCTCGGCCAGCGAGAGCCTCGAGGTCATGACCCGGAGGGCCTCGTTGTTCATCCGCAGCTCGGCCGTCCGTTCCTCGATCCTTCGTTCGAGATCGTCGTGCGCCTGTTGTAGCGCCTCTTCGGCCCGCTTGCGCTTCGTCACGTTCGTGATCGTGGCCAGCACGCCGCCGAATCGCCCATCGGGATCGTTGAACGGCGTGGAGTTGATGATGGTCCACACCACGCGACCGTCCCGGCTCCGGAGCTTGAGGTCATCCTGCTCGGCACCCCCGTCCACGCGTCGGCCCATGCGATCTCGAAGGATCGCCTGGCCTTCCTCCTCCAGGAAGTCGACCATGTGGTGTCCGACGACCTCGTCAGGCGTGTAGCCAAGCATGTTGGCCATCCCGGCGTTGACGAAGGTCAACCGCCAGTCGGGGTCAGCGACAACGATCCCCTCTCGAGCGGCCTCGACCATGTCGCGCCAGCGCCGGTCGATCTTCCTCCGCCTGTCCTCGGCCGCCTTCCGATCCGTGACGTCCTCGGCTATCAAGGCGACCCGAGAGATCGCGCCGCGTGGGGATTCGATCGGAAAGCCCCGCGCGTGGATACAGCGGGTCGCGCCATCGGGCTTTTCGATGCAGAACTCCTCGTCGAAAAACCCGCCGGCGTACATCCCCTCCCGCGCGGCGATGATCCGACCGCGATCCTCGGGGACGACCGCGTCCATCCAGGAGCAGGGTCGTTCGTGCAGCGACTCGGACGTTCGGCCCCAGACCTTCTCATAGGCGGGATTGACGTACAGGAGAGAACGGTCGCCGACCGCGACCGCGTCGGTCACGAAGATCACCTCCGCGACGCTCGTCACGATCCCCCGAAACAAGCAGATCTCGCGGAACAAGCAGTACTGTCCGAGCTCCGCGTTCTCGACGGCGAGCGGGGGGCGTTCGCTGTTCTCGGGAGGTGCTTGCGCCGGCCCCGAGCGGAACGATCGAGTCGTGACGTCCATGGCGATTCCTCCTCACCATGCTGGGAATCTGCCCGTGAAGAGGCGGCTCTCCACAGACGCGGTGCGCTTTTGACCTGAGAGGGACTCGGCGAGTATGCGGTAGGAGCCAGCGATCTGCAAGTCTGACGACGGCCGCCCCTCCCGGCGCCCAGAGCTCCGCGCCAGGCGGGGCACCACGGCACCCCGCTCCGCTCGGCGCCACCCGCTTTCGGTTGTCTGATGGGAACTCGCGCTTCAATGCCGAGTTTGTTGAGCTGCGCGCAGCGGTCGTGCCGGGACGACGGCGGCCGTTAAGCGCGCCGACCTGAGACCGTGGCCGGAAGTTGGGCGAGGCGAGTCATCGCGACGACTCCGTCACGCGCGATCCGTGGCGTTCGCATCGGCTATGTCGGTGCAGGCGGGCAAATGAAAACCGCGGTAGCCTACACGGCCCCACGGTGCTGGCATTCGCTGGCGAAGGCGTGAAACTTTTCGGCGAAGCGCTGGAACTCCATGGCGGCCCGCTGAATATCGGAGTGAAAGACTTCGTCCGACTCAAAGATCCGCTCAGACGTAAAGATCTGCTCTGATTCAAGACCCTCGCCGTCGTCGACTGGCGTTTCCGCGGGTTTGGCTTTCGTGGACGCATCATCGGCACTGCTGAAGTAGTCATCGATCTCGTCGGCGCCTCGTTCCGGAAAGAGCTCGCCGAGGGTGCTCACCGCCAGCGTCGGATCGATTTCCAGCGCGGTTTGTACGGGCAAGAAGTCGCTCAACCCGTCGACAGCCAGCGTCGGATCGTTCTTGTCTACGCGTTCGAATGCTTTTCGTGTGGCCCTGCTCATGACGAGAGTGGAGGCAAAGGCTAGACCAGTCATATGACAGCCCGTAAACCATTGACCAGGAGTGCCTTAGATTCGGCAGCAGCATTACGGAGAAGAACCGTGCGTGTTCTATAAGAGAACACAAATAACAGTTATGTGGGTCTCTGTGTCTTATTACGTCTCTCTATGTCGTCTTATTTGACCCCAGCGAGAGCCTTCACGATATCCCACTGGAAGCGGACAAACCGGTAGAGCTCGCTTTCGAGGATGCGCTCTTGATCGCTGTGCGGACCAAACCCCTTGGGTCCGTCTTCGATATCAGCCGCCGCATTGATGCCGTAGCACTGGGTGCCTTTGGCCCGCACGACGGACATGTCGGTGGCGCCGGTTTGCATCACTGGCAGCGAGACCGTCTGGTAGTGCTCGGTCACTGCGGCATCGATAAACGCGGTGGGG
>JAUSJS010000019.1 GCA_030647575.1 Candidatus Limnocylindrales bacterium
GCGGCGTTAGCTGCACCAAACGGAATGCGTACCCGACAATCGTGTCGACGACGAAGACGAAGCCGCACCGTACGCTGTAGAATGCCTTCGCCCGGTCGACATCGGTCACCGGGAGTACCACCAGTTCAAGCTTGTAGTCCATGACTTTGAATTCCTCCCTTCGTGTGATGTGCAGCTAGGCTAGCTCGGTCGGGGAACCGCCCGCCGAGCCGGCGACAATGTAGTCGGTCCCGTCGCGGGAGAACGTCGGGAGTGCTCGTCTGGGCTCCCCCGTCTTGGCCCCCGTCGAAATCATGATCAGCAACGGGTCGCCGGACAGCGGCCATGTCGTGACCGCCCCGCCGTGGGCGCGCATGTCATCGATGAGGGCGTTCTCGAAGGCAGCTGGATCCCAATCGCTCATCGTGCGTCTCCTTCGCACCGAGCCGCCAAGGATGCCGCTTCTGTTGCGTAGGCAACGATCTCACGATCGGCGGCAGGCTGTGGGAAGAGCCCCTTGCGCTCGCGTGAGATGATCCGCGCATGGTCGAGTACGGCAATGGCGTCAGTCAGGTTGCGGGGCAGGCCGGGGGCGGCGCAGGTACCACCGGGCGGTCGGTCGATGTGGGGGCCTCGGTCGGGCAGCTCCTCACCGACTCGGTGCACACGCTCTCGACGATGCCGCCGGCCGCCCTCCTGGCGCTCGTCGTGGTGATCGTCCTCGGCCTGATCATACTGAAGCGGGCCTTCTGACCGGCTCGACAGAGACGCTTATCCCGGTCGCACCACCACGACCTCGACCGAATCGGTCTTGCCCTTGAGGTCGAGGCTTCGATGCTCGAGCCCGTCATTTTCGAGCGCGGCAGGCCGCGCGGCGGAAGAGGTGACGAGGACCTCCCCTGCCCCGGCGGCCGACGCGAGGCGCGCGGTCACGTTGAAGGCGTCACAGATCGCCGTGAACTCGACCTGCACGTCCTCCCCCACGGTCCCGCCGAACGCGACACCGGTGTTGACGCCGGCCCCAACGGGTAGCCCGGTCGCCGCGAGGGCGGCCGCAGCAAGCTCGACCACTGCGTCGGTCGCCTGGCGGGCGTGGCCCGGTCCGGCGAGACCGGGGACGAAGATCCCCACGATTTCGTCACCGACGAACTTGTCGACGATCCCGTCGTGGTCCACGACGACCCGGCTGGCGGCGTTGAAGAACCGGTTCATCAGGGCCCGGAACTCGCCCGGTCGCATCTGCTCGGCCAGCGTGGTCGAGCCACGAACATCGGCGAAGGGATAGGCCGAGTACCCTTCTCGTCGCCCGGGCGCGAGGACGGACCAGGGAGGATGCGATGCGGATAGCGATCATGGGCGCGGGCAACGTGGGCGGCGGCCTTGGGACCGCGAACGCCGAACGCCGGCCACGAGGTCGTGTTCGGCGTTCGGGACCCGGCTAGCGCGAAGACCTCGGCGGCTCTCGCAGCGGCGCCAAACTTGCGGGCCGCCACGCCCAGGGACTCCGTCGAGGGGGCCGACGTGATCGTCTTCGCCCTGCGCTGGGATGCCGTCCAGGACACGGTCGCCCCGCTCCCGTCGCTGGAGGGGCGGGTCGTCATCGACGCGATGAACCGATTCGGTGGCGATCCGGCGCGAAGCACGACGCAGGATCTCGCCGACCTCCTCCCCGGGGCCCGAATTGCCAAGGCGTTCAACACGATCGGCTTCGAGAACCTCACGACCGCGCGAGATCGCCGGACGCCGGCGGTGATGTTCGTGGCGGGCGACGACCCGGAGGCGAAGCAGACGGCTGTGGCGCTGGCCACAGAGATCGGTTTTCAGGCCGAGGACGCAGGTCCGCTCTCCAATGCCAAGCCGCTCGAGGAGATGGTGAAGGTCTGGCTGGCGCTCTCCCAGCGTCACGGTCGAGGGGTGGGTTTCGCCCTCTCGGAGGAGTGACGTACGCCCTGGCTCACCCCGGGATCATCGCGACCCGCGCGTCAGGCGAGCGAGTCCAGCACATGGGCGAGTTCGGTCGGGCGGGTCAGGAACGGCGAGTGGCCCCCGCCGATCTCGATGGCCTCCACCCCGAGGCGCTCGCGGGCGGCGGCACGGACCCACTCCGGATTGATCGCCCGGTCGTCGCGGCAAACGATCGACCGGCTCTCGACATCCGGCCATGAAGTGAGCGGGCTGGTCTCGTTCATGATGCGATACGCCTGCGGGCGGATGCGTTGTGTCGCCCATCGTGAGACCGCGGCGGGCGCGTCGTGAAAGAAGAGCTCGGTGGCGGTGTTCGGCCCGACCATCCAGACGTCGTCACCGAGGTCGGTCCATTCTGCGGTCTTTGGAGAAACGCGGCCGTCGATCGCTTCAGTCGCTCGCTGATCGCTCGCGCTCTTGCCGGGCGAAGCCAGGAACGCCGCCAGGAACACCAGCCGGCGGATCGGCCTGCGGGCGGCCACGAGCGGGATGACGAGGCCAGCCATGGAGTGGCCGACGAGGATCGGTTCGCTACCAGGATCGAGCGCGTCGTCGATCCTCTGGGCATAGTCCGCCGCCCCGAGGGCAGGGTCGGAGATCGGCAGATCCATCGTGACCACGCGGTGCCCCAGCCGCTCGAGCTCGGGTCTCAGGAGGTCCCAGCACCAGGCCCCGTGATAGGAACCATGGACGAGGGCGATGTCCATTCGACTCCCCTTCTCCGCCGCTGCGGGCAGCGAGCGCGTTCGTCCGCGAGCAGCATAGCCCTCGAGATCGGTCAGGCGACCAGGGCGTTATCGAACGGCTGAAGGACCGGCTCGGACAGGTAGGCCGGAGCACGGTCGAGGTTCTCGAGGGCGTCAAGGAAGATGGCTGACCAGAGCATCGACTCCTCGCCGATCATGATCCAGCGCGGGCTGACCCAGCTCTGTCCCTGGGCATTCATGACCTCCCAGAACGTCCCGTCGCGCTCGATCCACTCGACGTACCGAGCGGTTTCGGCTGCCGCCAGGACTGGATTGACGGTCCGGAGCACCTGGAGATACATCGCGCCGAGGCTGGTCCACACCGTGCTGCCCTGGTAATCGGGCAGGACATGGCGGGTCAGCCAGACTTCGCGCTCGGGCCGCCGACTGGTCTCGTAGCGCAGCGGGTACGGCTCGCAGAAGCCGTTGGCGTCGAGGTAAGCGAGCGCCGGCGCGATGATCTCCGGGTCACCGATGACGCCGGTGTAGAAGGGCCAGATGTTGGCCTCGCCGGACACGGTCTCGTCGCCGAGGGCGTCGCGGAAGTGGTCGCCGACCCAGAAGTGCTCGAGGAGCAAGCGGCCGTACTCACCGTCGAAGTGGCGTTCGAACGGCGAGGCGAACCAGCCGGTCTCCTCGATCGTCTTGGCCAGCAGGGCGACCATCGTGTTGCCGTAGGCGTTCGAGCGGTTGACGACCGTGTCGCGATGGGCGCTGAACTTGCGGTCCGAGCGGACGAGCCCCGTCGCCGGGTCGACGACCTTCTCGTAGAAGTGGGCGATCTCGGCCTGGACCCACGCGGAGTGGCGCTCGACCAGATCGACCGCACCGGCGGCACGCAACGCCGCCATGAACAGCGGCAGCGAGTCGACGCCGTACTCGAAGACATCGCCCGGGCGATCGAAGTAGTGGATGGTCGTCGTGATGTGGCTGCGCCGCTTCGTCCACACGTCCAGCGC
>JAUSJS010000027.1 GCA_030647575.1 Candidatus Limnocylindrales bacterium
GAGATCCGACGCCTTGGTCGGCGGGCGGCCGAGTTCGAGCAATTGATCGGCAGCCGGGTCGATGGACACCCGCTGCTCGGACTATCCGGGGTCGGCAGCCTGACCGCCGCCCGGCTCCTGGCCGAGACCGGCGACATCACCCGGTTCCGTTCCTCTGACGCATTCGCGATGCTGGCCGGGGTCGCCCCGATCCCGGCCTCGTCGGGTGAGGTCCGGCGGATGCGTCTCAACCGTCACGGCAACCGCAAGCTCAACCGGGCCCTCTATACGATCGCCCAGAGCCAGGCGCTCCATCACCTGCCGGCCAAGGCCTACCTCGCCCGCAAGCGCACTGCCGGCAAGAGTCGGCCCGAAGCTTTGCGTTGCCTCAAGCGCCAGCTGGTCCGGCGCGTCTTCGGGCTGATGCTGACGGGCCAGTCCGCCCAACCGATGGCCGCTTGACAGTCATAGGAGCTTGTCGCGGGCGCGTCGTCTGGCGGTCGGCCAGGACGCCAGACGCCCCGACGCGCGCGGCGCCGACTCGGCATGACGGCCCCGTGATTGTCGCTCCCGAAGGCCTATGCTATCCTCCCGCTTCGGCCGTGCCGGGTCCTCGTGTACCCGCGCCGGTCGTTCAGAGAATCGGTAACGAAGGGGACAGACCATCAGTCGAGACCTGCGCGTCAACCAGATGATCCGGATCCCACAGGTCCGGGTGGTCGATGAAGAAGGTGCCCAGCTGGGTGTCATGCCCACGCCGCGGGCGCTCGAAATGGCGCAGGAGCGAGGATTGGACCTCGTCGAGGTCGCCCCGATGGCGTCGCCGCCGGTCGTCAAGTTCCTCGATTTCGGACAGTACAAGTACGAGCTGACGAAGCGGGAGAAGGAAGCCAAGCGCAAGCAGCGCTCGGTAACATTCAAGGAAGTTCGTCTCTCGCCGAAGATCGGCGTCGGCGACTTCGATACCAAGGTGAATCGGGCGATCGAGTTCCTCGAGGACGGCGATCGAATCAAGGTGACCGTTCGCTTTCGCGGGCGGGAGTTGACCCATCCGGAGCTCGGTCGGACTCTCATCGCGAGGTTCGCGGACCGGGTCAAGGACCACGGGGTCGCGGAACGAACGCCGCTGCTCGAGGGCAAGTCGATGCACATCACGATGGCCTCGACCCACAAGCCCAAGGGCCACGACGGTCCGGTGGCCCGGAGCACTGACGGAGCGGACGCCCGAGAGGCGGCGGTCGCACCGGCATCCACAGCGGCGGCGGCAACATCGGTAGCAGCGGCAACATCGGTAGCGGCGGCATCGACGGCAGCAGCGGCGCCCACGGGCGCGGCCCCGGCACCGGAGCCCGCCACGCTGGCGAAACCCGCCGCGGCGAAGCCCGCACCAGCGCCGGCGACCGAGGCCAGGGCCAGGTCGAGGGCCGCGGCCGCAACCGAACCGAAGACCGCAACCGAACCGAAGACGACCAACCACAAGACGCCGGCGCCGGAGCCGGTCCGAACGGGAGAGTGAGGCCAGAGTGCCCAAGATCAAGAGCCACAAGGCCGCCCAGAAGCGGATCGGCGTGACCGGCAGCGGCAAGTTCGTCCGCGTCAACGCCTGGAGCGGCCATCATCTCGAGATCAAGTCGTCCCGTCGGACGCGCCGCTATGCCGGCAAGTCCGTGATCGGGCCCGAGCACGCCAAGCAGGTCCGTCGCCTGCTGCCGTACCTCTAGGAGCAGGTTCACCTCATGTCACGAGTCAAGCGGGGCGTCACGGCCCACAAGCGCCACAAGCGTCTCCTCGACGACGCGGCGGGCCGGAAAGGCGCCAAATCGCGTCTGATCAAGCCGGCCCGTGAGGCCCTGCTCCACGCGCTCGCCTACGCCACCCGCGATCGAAAGCAGCGCAAGCGCCAGATGCGCGAGCTGTGGATCGTGCGGATCAACGCGGCAGCTCGCCAGAACGGCCTGACCTACGGGCAGTTCATCAACGGCCTGAAGAAGGCCGAGGTGGAGATCGACCGCAAGATCCTGGCCGATCTGGCTGTCCGCGATGCCGCCACCTTTGGCCGGATCGCCGAGCTCGCCAAGGGCGCGTGACTGCCGTCCCGGTCGGACTCGCCCTGCTACCCTTCGACGAGCCCTCGACGTCAGCGACGGTCGAGGGCTCGTGATTCCCGGCCGCACAATTCAGACGTAAGGACCCACGTGGATCTCGCCGACCTGACCCGCGAGCTCGAGACGCTGCGCGCCGACGCGCTGGCGGCCATCGCGGGCGCGCCGGACAGCGCGACCCTCGAAGCGCTCGAGCTGGACGTGCTCGGCAAGAAGGGTCGGCTGACGACCGTGCTGCGCGGGATCGGGGCGCTCCCGCCCGACGATCGCCCGAAGGTCGGTGCCGTGGCCAATGCGGTCCGCGGGGCGATCGAATCGGCGCTCGCCGAGCGCGGCGCGGAGGTGCGCAGCACGGAGCTTGCCGCGCGCCTGGCCGCGGAGGCGGTCGATGTCACGACGCCCGGGCGACCGGTCCGCCGCGGCACCCTCCATCCGAGCATCGAGGCCATGCGCGAGATCGCCGAGATCTTCGAGCAGTTCGGGTTCGTGACCTACGAGAGCCCCGAGATCGAGGACGACCGGACGAACTTCCAGATGCTCAACATCCCGCCCGACCATCCGGCTCGCGACCTGTGGGACACCCTCTACGTCGACGTCGAGGGCAAGCTGCTGCGAACACATACCTCGCCCGGTCAGATCCGGGTCATGCAGGCCGAGCGTCCGCCGATTCGGGCGCTCCTGCCGGGGCGCTGCTTCCGCTACGAGGCGGTCGACGCCAGCCACGCCTCGGAATTCTTCCAGGTCGAAGGCCTGATGATCGACGAAGGCACCACGATGGCCGACCTCAAGGGCCTGCTCGACCAGTTCGCCAAGGCGATGTTCGGGGCCGACAAGCGGACGCGCTTCCGTCCGGGCTACTACCCGTTCACCGAGCCGTCGGTGGCGTTCGACGTCGAGTGCCTGGTCTGCGGCGGTTCGGGCTGCCCGGCCTGCGGGCGCAGTGGCTGGATGACGATCCTGGGGGCCGGCATGGTCCACCCGGTCGTGCTCCAGTACGGCGGCCTCGATCCCGAGCGCTACCAGGGCTTTGCGTTCGGCATGGGGCCCGAGCGGATCAAGATGCTCAAGCACGGGATCACGGACCTGCGCCTCTTCCTCGAAAACGACCTCCGCTTCCTGGAGCAGTTCCGGTGAGAGTGCCGCTCTCGTGGCTGCGCGACTACGTCGACGTCCAGCTGGCGCCCGAACAGCTGGCGGAACGCCTGACCCTGCTGGGCATGGAGGTCCGCACCGTCGAGGCCTGGGGTGCCGGCTGGGAGGGCGTCGTGGTTGGCCAGCTGCTCGCGGTCGAGCGCCATCCGCGAGCGGACCGGCTCTCGCTGACCCGGGTCGACGTGGGCTCCGGGGAGCCGCTCGAGATCGTCTGCGGCGCGACGAACATCGCCGCCGGCCAGCGTGTGCCGGTCGCCCTCCCCGGTGCGGTCCTGCCCGGCAACCGGCGGATCGAGCGGACCGAGAAGATGGGCGTGGTCAGCAACGGAATGCTCTGTTCGGGCGACGAGCTGGACCTGACCGGCGATGCGGATGGGATCCTGATCCTGCCGGTCGAGGCGCGGATCGGCGCGCCACTGGCCGAGCTCTACGGCGACACCGTGCTCGACGTGGACGTCAAGCCGAATCGCGGCGACGCCCTGTGCATGATCGGCCTGGCCCGCGAGGTTTCGGCGGTCACCGGTGCTCCCGTGCGCTTCCCCGCGACCGATCCTCCCGAGTCGACCGACCGGATCGAAGACCACCTCCAGGTCGAGGTCGAGGAGCCGGTGCTGTGCCCTCGTTTCGTCGGCCGTTGGGTCAGCGGCGTCCAGATCGGGCCGGCCCCGGAGCGCATCCAGAGGCGGCTCATCGCCGCTGGCCAGCGACCGGTCAGCAACGTCGTCGACGTCAGCAACTACGTGATGCTCGAGCTCGGCAAACCGATCCACACCTTTGATGCGGCGGCCGTCCGCGGGGGGCGGATCATCGTTCGTCTGGCCAGGGCCGGGGAGCGCCTCGAGACCCTCGACCACGTCATCCGCGAGCTGGAACCCGAGACGCTGCTCATCGCGGACCCTTCCGGGCCGCTCGGGATCGCCGGGGTGATGGGTGGCGCGACCTCGGAGATCAGCGACGCCACAACCGGTGTGATCGTCGAGTCAGCGATCTTCGATCCTGTGAGCATCCGCCGGACGGCCTTCCGCTACGCCCTGAGGTCCGAGGCGAGCCTGCGCTTCGAGAAGGGCCAGGAGCACCGGCTGGCCCGTCTCGGTGCCGACCGGACGGCTCGGCTCATCGCGGAGTGGGCGGGTGGCCGGGTCGCGACCGGCGTGGTCGATACCAACCCGACCGAGCCGGCTCCGGCCCGACTGGCCTTCCGGCCGGCCCGGGTCAACCGCCTGCTCGGCGTGGAGCTGCCGACCGCGGAGCAGCGAGACCTGCTGGCGCGGGTCGGCGTGCCGACCGACGTGGCGCCGGCCGGCACGCGGATCGCCGTCTCGTCCGAGCCGATGCCGCTCGAGGTCGAGGCCGGCGGCGCCGAGACGCTGATTGCGACGATCCCGAGCTGGCGACGCGACCTGGCCATCGAGGCCGACGTGGCCGAGGAGGTGGTCCGGGTCCGCGGCTATGACGTCGTCCCCGCGATCCTGCCGCACACGCCCATGCCGCACTACCGGCATTCGCCGCTTCGGCTGCGCCACATGGTCCGCGAGACACTCGCCGGCGCCGGGCTGACCGAGGCGGTCACGTTCGCGCTCGTGTCGCCGACGCTGGTCGAGCGGTTTGGGCCGTCCGACGATCCCCCGGTGCCCGGGGAGGGTGAGGCGGGGGGTCGCCCGGTCACCGTCACGAACCCGCTCTCCAGCCAGCACTCGGTCATGCGCCAGAGCCTGCTCGGCAGCCTGCTCGAGGTCGTCTCGACGAACCTGCGACAGGACCGGCTGGACGTGGCGATCTTCGAGATCGGCAAGGGCTACGGCGCAACCGACGAGGACGACTCGACCCACGAGTGGTGGCGCCTCGCCTTCGCGCTCACCGGCGCCGCCGAGATTCCGGCCTGGAACCGGCCTCCGCGCCCGTACGATCTCGACGACGCCAAGGGCGTGATCGAGCTGCTGGCGCGGCGTCTCGGCCTGCCGGGCCCGAACTACGTCGCCTTGACCGACGATCCGCGGCTGCATCCGGGACGGGCGGCCCGTGTCACGGCCGGCGATGGATTGGCGGGCCGGGTCGGCTCGCTCCACCCGGGCCTGCTCGACGACCTCGAGCTACGTGCGGCCGACGTCGTCGTCGCCGAGCTCGCGATCGCGGGCCTGTCCGGTGGACAGCCGAGCAGCCCGCGCAGCGTCACACCGTCCCGCCATCCCGCCGTCGATCGCGATCTCGCGGTGATCGTCGCCGATTCGAGGCCTGCGGCCGAGGTGGAGGCCACGATTCGGCGCCACGGCGGGCCGCTCCTCCGATCGGTTGTCCTGTTCGACATCTATCGCGGGCGGCCACTGGGCGATCGAGAGAAGAGCCTGGCCTTCCGGCTGGCCTTCCAGGCCGAGGACCGAACGCTCACCGAGAACGACCTCGATGGCGCGATCGAGGCCGTGACCCGTGGCCTGGCGGCGGACGTCGGGGGCCATCTCCGAACCTGACCGCATCAGACCGCCCCACCGCGGCCGTCGTCCCTTGCCGCGGCGGGATGGCCGCTGCTACCCTTGCGCGGCTTCGGCGCCGACGCAGGCCGGCCAGCCTGACCATGGAGGCAGATGCGTGAACCTCGGGGAGTTCCTGGGCGGGATCGGGACCGTCGACCTGCTCATCGTCTTGTACTTCATCGGCTTCTTCGTGCTCGGCTTTGCCCAGGGCACGCTCCGCCGGCTGATCGGCATCGGCGCCATTCTCTTCTCGTTCCTGTTCGCGGCCAATCTCGCCGACCCGCTCGGACGCTTCCTCGCCGACCACTGGACGCAGTTCCCAAGGCCGTACAGCTACATGGTCGGGTTCGGGACCATCTTCTCGGCCGCCGCGCTCGCGTTGGCGCTCATCGTCCAGAGCTACTACAAGCCGCAGCAGCTGTTCAAGAAGGCGCGCTTCGCCGACGAGATCCTGGGCGGATTGCTCGGGCTGCTCCAGGCGGCGATCATCTTCGGGGCGGTCCTGATCATCCTCGACTCGTTCTTCCGCATCCCCGGGATCCCGCAGGATCCCCAGGAGCTGCCGTTCCTTCGCGAGTTCTGGGGTGGCCTCGATCACACCCAGTTCGCTGTCCTCTTCCGCAACGCGCTCATCCCCTCGAGCTTCGTGCTCATCGGGTTGTTCATCCCGGACAATCTCAAAGTCGCCTACCCGCTGCGCTGAGCGATCCGCGCGTCTTCGACCGGGCGATCCTCGCCCGCCCCACCCTGGAGGCCGGTCGCGCGCTGCTCGGGGCGCAGTTGGTCCGCGACGACGCCACCGGGCGACGGATTGGTCGGATCGTGGAGGTCGAGGCCTACATCGGCCGGGATGATCTGGCCTCGCATGCCCGGTTCGGGGAGACGGCCCGGAACCGGGTCATGTTCGGGCCTCCGGGCCGTGCCTACGTGTACCTTGTCTACGGGATGCATGCCTGCCTCAACGTGGTGACCGAACCGGAGGGTTTACCCGCCGCCCTGCTCGTCCGTGCCGTTGAACCGCTCGACGGGATCGACCGGATGCGCGCCGACCGGGTCGCCCGGGCGTCGGCCAACCGCCGGGTGACATCGCCGGAGCGTGCCGCCGCCGATGCCGAGCGAATTGCCCGGATCCCCGATGTGCGCCTGGCCAGCGGTCCGGGCCTGGTGGCGGCGGCATTCGGGCTCGACACCGCCTGGACCGGCACCGACCTGTGCGACCCGGCCTCAGCGCTGCGCCTGGAGGTCTCAACGGCCAGCGTCGCCGAGCCGCCACCGCCGATCCGGGCCACGCTGCGAATCGGCATCGGATACGCCGGGGAGCCGTGGACCACGCAACCCTGGCGCCTCAGCCTGGCGGCCCACCCGTCGGTCTCCGGGCCACCCGGAACGGGCTAGCGCATCGCGATGGACCAGCGATCGACCGTCCTGCTCGAGTTCCCGGCCGTCCGGGCCCGGCTCGCGGAGGCCACCTCGTTCCTACCGTCGCGCCGGCTGGCCGAGGGGCTCGAGCCGTCGAGCGACCCCGTCATCGTGGCCCGCGCTCTCGACGAGACGGATCAGATGCGCGCGCTGCTCGAGGAGCGGCCCGGGGTCGGAATCGGTGGGGCGCATGACATCGGGCCGGCGATCGAGCGCGCGGCGCGCGGAGGCCGCCTGGAGCCCGCCCAGTTTCTGGAGATCGCCGACACCCTCGATGCCGCGTCCCGCCTCGCCACGATGCTCGCCGACGAGCGCCGCCCGCTCTTGCGCGGACTCGGACAGGACCTCCATTCGCTGCCGGCCCTGCGTTCGACCCTGGCCCGCAGCTTCGACCCGGTTGGCGAGCTGCTCGACACCGCCTCGCCGCGACTCGGCGGCCTGCGGGTCGCGGTCCGGGTCGCCTACGATCGGCTGCGCCGCCGCCTGGATGCGCTCGTCGGCGCGGAGCTCGGCAGCGCCCTCCAGGAGCCGATCGTCACGTTGCGCAACGGACGCTATGTGGTGCCGGTCAAGGCCGAGGCTCGAGCGCGAGTCAAGGGGATCGTTCACGACGCGTCGGGCAGTGGCCAGACGCTGTTCATCGAACCGCTCGTCGTCGTCGAGCTCGGGAATGCCTGGCGCGAGGCGCAGGTCGCCGAAGCCGTGGAGGTCGCCCGGATCCTCGACGAGCTGTCGGCGTTCGTGGCGGCCAATGCGGCGGACCTGCGTGAGACGCTCGGTGCCCTGGCTCGCTTCGACTTCTGGGCGGCCAAGGCGGCGCTGTCCGGGGAGATGGGCGCGGTCCGTCCCGAGACCGCCGAGCGGTTCGAGGTCACCCTGCTGTCCGCCCGCCATCCGGGCCTGACCGGCCGCGTGGTCCCGATCGACATCCGGCTCGGGGACGGCTACACGGCCCTGGTCGTGACCGGTCCCAACACCGGCGGCAAGACCGTGACCCTGCGGACACTCGGGCTGCTCAGCCTGATGCACCAGGCCGGACTCCACGTCCCGGCGGCGCCCGGCAGCCGGCTCCCCATCTGGCTCGATGTCTTCGCCGACATTGGCGACGAGCAATCGATCGCCCAGTCGCTCTCGACGTTCTCCGGCCACCTCCGCTCGATCACCCGGATCGTCGAGGCGGCCGGGCCCGGCACGCTCGTCCTGCTCGACGAGCTCGGGGCCGGGACGGATCCGACCGAGGGGTCCGCGCTGGCCCAGGCCCTGCTCGACCACTTCATCCGGGCGGGCACCCTGATCGCGGCGACCACCCACTACGCCGAGCTGAAGGCGTACGCCCATACGACGCCCGGCGTGCGCAACGCGGCGGTCGAGTTCGACCTAGAGACACTCTCGCCGACCTATCGCCTCACGATCGGGCTGCCGGGCGGCAGCCAGGCATTCGCGATCGCCGAGCGGCTCGGCCTGGACCAATCGATCGTGGCCGACGCGCGCTCGCGCCTGACCGAGTCCCAGCGGACGTTCGAGGCGACCCTCGCGGCGATCCGGACGACCGAGGGCGAGACGGGCGACGCGCTCGACCGGGCGCGGGCCGCCGAGCTGCGGGCGGCGGACCAGCTCCGCATCGCCGAGGAGGAGCGCCGTCGTGCCCGCCGCGAACGCGATGAGGCGGTCCGCGCCGCGCGGGCGGAGGCAGAGAGGATCGTCGAGGACCTGCGGGCGGAGGTCAGCACGGCCCGGCAGGCGCTCGAGCGCGAGACCCTCACCGCGGCCTCACTCGATGATGCGGTCAGCCGGGCGGAGGCCGGTCTCGAGCGACTGCCGGCGGTCGAGCCGAACCCCGAGCCCGAGCCGGTGGTACCGCGGACCTGGCGGCTGGGGGAGCGGGCACGCAGCCGATCGGGCGGCTGGGAAGGTCGGATTGCCGCCCTCGAGCGCGGCGGCAAGCGGGCGACGCTTGAAGCCGGGGGCATGCGCGTCACGGTCGACGTCGACGACCTGGTCCTTGCGTCAGGCGGGGAGGCGACAACGGATCGGGGCGGCGCCGCGGACGCGCCGGCCTCGAGCGCCTCGGCGCTGCGGCTCGACCGGGCGAATAGCGTGGCCTCCTCGCTCGATCTGCGCGGCGCCCGCGTGGATGAAGCGCTCGAGGCGCTGACCCGTTACCTGGACGATGCGGGCCTGGCCGGCCTGAGCAAGGTCATGATCATTCATGGCCTGGGAACCGGGGCGCTTCGCGATGCGGTCCGAGCCGAGGCGTCGGACCATCCGCTGGTTCGTGCCCTGCGCCCCGGCGAGCGCGGAGAGGGCGGCGACGGGGCCACCATCGTCGAGCTGTAGCGGCCCGGTGGTCGTCCCACCGGGCTAGTTTCTGGGCGGTTTGGTCGGCTTCGGCTCACGGGTCGGCCTGGGCTCTGGCGTCGGCTCGACCGCCGGACTCTCGGTCGGCAGGGGGATGCAGGCCGGCTCCGGGCTCGCGAACGGATCCTGGGGGTTGGGCGGGAACGGATTGTTCGGGTCAGGCGGGATGAACGGATCGCAGATGACAGCGACGATGGGGCAGAGCGCGGTCGGTGCGAATGGCGCCCCCCAGCTCCGCCCGAACGGGGCAAACGAGTTGTTGTAGAAGTACGAGGTCCGGGTGCCCTCGGGCCCGCCTCGCACGCCCGCGCCTCGGGCCGCGCGGGCACCCCATTCCGCATTCGCCTTCTGCCAGCTCTCGTGGCTGGCCTCGACCTCCGAGAGATCGAAGAAGCCCCGGGTGACCTCGGGACCCGCGCAACCTTCCTGCCATAGCAAGCCGGATGCTTCGTCGATCCTGAGGGCGACCCGGCTCGTTTCCTCCTGGGTGGGGACGGTTCCGGGCACGAACAGCTCTTCGACGATCTCGGTGGTGAACGGCCCGGGCTTGAGACCGGTGAAGGCGTCGACCTCGGCGGTCTCGAGGTCGCTCGGCGGGACGAAGTCGGCGATCGGCAGGCCCTGGCTGATCTCGGTCAGGATCGCCGACCAGAGCGGCGCCGAGGTATCGAGCGACAGCTTTCCGTCATTCGGGCTGTTGTCGCTGTTGCCCATCCAGACGCCGACCGCCAGGGCCGGGGTCTCCTCGTTGGCCGGCGGGGCGAGATAGCCGTAGGCCGCGACGTCGCGGTTGTCGCTCGTGGTGCCGGTCTTGTAAGCGGCCGGTCGCCGGGCGTCGCCGTCGTAGATCGCCCACTTGCCCCAGTACGGGTTGAGCTTCGTGTCGGTATTGCCGGCCAGGATGTCGGTGATGATGTAGGCCGCCCCGCTGCTGACCACGCGGGCGCCCTTCTGGGCCACGTCGCTCAGCGGCCAGACCGTGTTGCCGTCGGCGTCGACGATCGATTGGATGGCCCGCCGCGGGACCCGGACGCCGCCGTCGGCGATCGTGCTGAACGCCCCGAGCAGGTCGATCGGATGGAGCTCCAGGGTGCCGATGCCCATCGACACGACCGGGATGGCCGTGTTCGGATAGGTCAGCCCGAAGTCCTTCGTGCGGGCGAAGACGCGGTCGAGGCCGGTCATGACCGTGGCCTTGATCGCCGGGATGTTGAGCGAGAACTGGAGCGCCGAACGGACCCGCACGGGGCCGCGCTCGAGCTTGTCGGCCTGGGTCGGCGTGTATTCGTTGCCGAAATCGGTCACGACGTCCATCAACATGGTGGAGGCGGTGAGCGCCTTGTCGTCGATCCCGATCAGGTAGTCGATTGGCTTGATCGCGGATCCGGGCTGCCGCCAGCCGTCGGCCAGCACGTCGAACTGCGGCTGGAACGTCTTGTTGCCCTTCGAGGTGTAGCTCGCGCTGCCGACGTATGCCAGGACCTCGCCGGTCCGGTAGTCCATCACGGCCGCCGCGGCGTTGTTGAGGTCGTGGCCGCGCAGGCCCAGGATCCAGCCCTGGGCCGCCTTGGGGATCTTGCGCGCGGTCAGGACAGCCCGCGGATCCTTGGCATTGGGCGCCCTGGCGGAAACGTAGACCCACTTCTCGGCGACCTTCTGCATCTCCCAGTCGAGCGTGGTCGTGACCCGGTAGCCGCCCGAGTCGACCTTCGGGCAGTCGTCCGGCGAGTCCGGGCAGAAGATCTCGCCCAGCTGCCGGCGGACCTGCCAGACGAAGTGAGGGGCCTTCCAGTTGATCGAGACCTGCTGCTGGAGGTCGACCGGCTCGTCTTTGGCCGCCTCGTACTGGGCCGCGCTGTGCTTGTCGCCGGTCAGCGGGCTGCGCGTCTTCATCAGGTCGAGGATGTGGTTGCGGCGCAGGACGATCTCGGTCTCGGGGGGCACGACCAGCTTGAACTTGGTGCACTCGGCGCCCTCGGGGACGTCCTCGAGGCAGACCGACTCGGCGTTCCGGACCAGGTCGAAGCGGGTGGGGGACTGGGGGATCGCGGCCAGGATCGCCGCCTGGGCCAGGGTCAGCTCGTCGAGCGACTTGCCGAAGTAGCTCCTGGCGGCCGCCTTCACGCCGTAGCTCTGGTTGCCGTAGAAGTTCTGGTTCAGATATGCGGTGATGATCTGTTCCTTGCCCTCCTGGCCGGGGAACGCTTCGGTCAGGCGGATCGACTGGATGATCTCGCGGATCTTGCGCTCGTAGGTCGAGCCTTCGAAGGCCTCGGGCGGCAGCAGCCGCTGGCGAACGAGCTGCTGGGTGATCGTCGAGGCGCCACGAGGTCGGCCGCTGACCGTGTCGATGCCGGCCGAGATGATGGCGAACGGATCGAACCCTGCATTGGTCCAGAAGTCCTTGTCCTCAATCGCGGTCGTCGAATCGAGCACCTCGCCCGGAATCTCGTCGAACTCGACGAGCTCGCGCTTGAGGTCGCCGAGACGGGCGAGCTCGATCTTGCCAGTTCGGTCGTAGACGATCGTCTGCTGCTCGAACTGGATGCTGTTGAGGGCCGCGGCGGGTAGGGGCAGGCCGGCGGCGTAGTGGTTGTAGGCGCCGACCACCACGAGCAGGCCGACGAATGCCACGAGGATCGTTCCGACGAGCAGGACGGCGAGGATGGCGCCGACGACCGTGGCGACGGTCGTTCCGCGACGTCCGCTCGGGCGCCGCCCGATTGCCCGTCGGTGGCGCTGGCGCCGCGCGACACTGGTCTGCATGAGGGGCCGCACGATAGCATAGGGGGCGTGAACCAACGGTCAGCGGCCTCCCGCTGGGTCGAGACGACTCGGGCCGGATCACTGTGACGAGCCACATCCCGGTGGCGCGCGGGCCCGAAGGCGGCCTCGATGGGTTCCTGGCCGAACTGGAATGGCGTGGCATCCTGCATGGGACGACGCCGGGTCTCGCCGAGCGGCTTGCGACCGGGCAGCCGATCTCCGCCTACGTCGGGTTCGATCCGTCCTTCGACTCGCTCCACGTGGGACACCTGGTTCCGATCTTCGGGCTGCTCCGGCTCCAACGTCACGGCGGACAGCCGGTCGCACTGGTAGGTGGCGGCACCGGGATGATCGGCGACCCGTCCGGGCGCTCGTCGGAACGGAACCTGCTGGATCGCGAGACGCTCGAAGCCAACGTGGTTTTGCTGCGCGGCCAGCTGGAGCGATTCCTCGACTTCACGCCCGGGTCGGGCTCGGCGCTCATGGTCAACAACCTGGATTGGCTGGGCGGGCTGGGCCTGATCGACTTCCTGCGCGACATCGGCAAGCACTTCACGATCCCGTACATGCTGGCCAAGGACTCCGTGCAGGTCCGGCTCGATCGCGGCCTGTCGTTCACCGAGTTCAGTTACATGCTCCTGCAGGCCTACGACTTCGCCCACCTGCACCGGACGAGGGGTGTGGAGCTGCAGATGGGCGGTGCCGACCAGTGGGGCAACATCACGGCCGGACTCGAGCTGATTCGGCGCGTCGCCGGCGGTGAGGGAGGCACCGAGCCCGCCCACGCCCTGGCCTACAAGCTGCTGCTCACCACGTCGGGGGCAAAGTTCGGCAAGAGCGAGAGTGGAGAGTCGGTCTGGTTGGACCCGAGTCGGACCTCGCCGTACGCCTTCTACCAGTACTGGCTCAACGCCGACGACCGAGACGTCGGAACCTACCTGCGCTGGTTCACCGAGTTCCCGAGGGAGCAGATCGAGGCGCTCGAGGCGGAGACGGCACGATCGGCGGAGGGACGGCTGGCCCAGCGGGCGCTGGCGCGCGACATCACGGCCCGGACCCACGGCGAGGCCGCGGCGGCGCGGGCGATCGCCGATTCCGAGGCCAAGTTCTCGTCGAACGCGTTCACGGACCCTGCCGTTCTGCGATCACTCTTCGAGGGGAGCGGCGGGTTCACGTTCGACTCCGCCATGCTGGTCGCCGGGACGGCCGTGCTGCTGGCCGAAGCTGGCCTCTTCCCGTCGCGTGGCGAGGCCCGACGCACGATTGCCGGTGGCGGAGTGACCGTCAACGGCGTGCGCGTGACGGACCCGGCGCTCGTCCCGGAGCTCATCGCCGGGGAGTGGCTCGACGTGCGGATCGGGAAGCGCCGCCGGGAGATCGGCCGGAAGGCGGGCTGAGGCCGTGGCGAGGCATTGTCACCGTGCCCGCCCGTCGCCGCGCCCGGTCCCGAAAACGGCAGAACATACATGCCCAGACTCTTGTGGCTGAAACCGTGGCCCATCAGGCGGGGAATCAGTCGAGCGAGGGCTCGGCGCCCAGTCCCTGAGCGTGGATGTGGTCCGGCCGAGCGCTGATTCGTCTTGGAGCGGCCACTGGATCGGCCATTGCAGTCCCGGGGTGGATGTTCCGCCATTGGATGGGTCAGCACGCCTCGGTCGATGGCTCGCAGCCTCAATGCCGGTGGCGAGCGCGCAATGCCTCGACCACTGCCGACGCCGGCAAGCCCCGTTCGACGAACAGCACCAACGCGTGGTACAGCAGGTCGGCGGCCTCGCCGGCGAGCGCCTGGCGAGTCGCAGCACGGTCGGCCCCGGCGTCCTGCACCGCGGCGTCATCCTGCGCCGCGGTCTCGGCCGCGGCGTCGTCCTTGGCCGCCATGAGCACCTCGGTCGCCTCCTCGACTACCTTGCGCGCCACCGCGTCGACCCCGCCCGCCAGCAATCGGGCCGTGTACGAGCCCTCCGGCCGCTCCGAGGCGCGCGCGGCGATCGTGGTCCAGAGCGTTTCGAGCCAGGCGAAGCCCTGGGCCCGACGTTGCGGCGGCGCGCCGGCGGGGTCGAAGCAGCTCCGGGTCCCGCGGTGGCAGGTCGGGCCGACCGGCTCGACGGTCAGCAGCAGGGCATCGCCGTCGCAGTCGACCGCCAGATCGACCAGGCGCAGGACGTTGCCGCTCGTCTCGCCCTTGCGCCAGAGGCGATCGCGCGAACGTGAGTGGAAGTGGACCTCGCCGGTCGCCAGCGTCGCCTCGAGCGCCTCCGCGTCCATGTGGGCGAGCATGAGGACCCGGCCGTCCGTCGCGTCCTGGACGATGGCGGGGACGAGGCCGCCGGCGTCGTAGCGGAGGTCCGGCCGAGGCCAGCGGGCCGGACCGGGACTCTCGGCCGTCATGCCACGGCCTGCGGGACGAGGCGGACCGGCAGGCCGGCCGCGGCCATGGCGGCCTTCACCTCGGCGATGGCGTGGATCCGGCGATGGAAGATGGACGCCGCGAGGACCGCGTCCGCCCCGCCGTCGCGCACGGCCGCCACGAAATCCGCCGGACCGGCGGCGCCGCCCGAGGCGATGACCGGAACCTCGACCGTAGAGCTGATCGAGCGCAGCAGCGCCGTGTCGAAGCCGGATCCCGTTCCGTCCCGGTCGATCGAGGTGACCAGCAGCTCGCCCGCGCCGAGTTCCACGGCACGCTGCGCCCAGGCGAGCGCGTCGAGACCGGTCGATTGACGGCCGCCCTGCACCACGACCTCCCACGCGGCGGCCGCGGTCTGCCTGGCGTCGATGGCGACGACGACCGCCTGCCGGCCGAATCGCTCGGCGCACTGCCGGATCAGGTCCGGTTCGGCGACGGCCGCGGTGTTGAGCGAGACCTTGTCCGCCCCCGCTCGCAGCACGTCGCGCATCTCGTTGACCGTCCGCACGCCGCCACCGACGGTCAGCGGGATGAATGCCCGCCGGGCGGTCCGCTCGACGATATCGAGGAGCGTTCCGCGGCGCTCCGGCGCGGCGGTGATGTCGAGGAAGACGAGCTCGTCGGCGCCTTCCCGTGCGTAGCGCTCGGCCAGCTCGGGTGGATCGCCCTCGTCGACCAGGTCGACGAAACGGGTCCCCTTGACGACCCGGCCGTCGGCCACGTCCAGGCATGGGATCACCCGGCGGCGGAGCATCAGGCGGCCCGCACCAGCCCGACGAAGTTGGCGAGCAGCCGAAGGCCGTCGGGCCCGCTCCGTTCGGGGTGGAACTGGACGCCGACGAGCGCGCCGCGACTGACCGCCGAGACGAATGCCTGGCCATGCGTGGTTCGGGCGAGCACCAGCCCATCGGCGTGGGCCGCGTTCGAGTCTGCGTCCGGTGGAGCGCCGGCGTAGGAGTGGACGAAGTAGAAGTCGGCCCCGTCCTCGATGCCATCGAAGAGCGGGTGCGCCCGGGTCCGCTCGACCTGGTTCCAGCCGATGTGCGGCAGCGTCGGGGCGTCCCTGAGGCGGACCGTCCGGCCGGGCAGCGTGCCCAGCGTGGTCGCGCCGTCCTCGTCGCTGCCCTCGAAGAGCAACTGCAGGCCCAGGCAGATGCCCAGGAACGGGCGATCCGCGGCGAGCCAGGTGGCAATCGGCTCGGTCAGGCCCTGGCGGTCGAGACGCGCCATCGCCGGGGCAGCGGCACCGACGCCGGGCACCACGACCGCATCCACGCCACGGAGGGCTGCAGCGTCGCCGGCGATGCGCACGTCCGCGCCGACGGTCGTGAGCGCCTGGTCGATGCTGACGAGGTTGCCCGCCCCGTAATCGACGACCGCCACGACCGGCCGGGCGCTCATCCCAGGGTGCCCTTGGTTGAGGCGACGCCGGTCCGCCGAGAATCGAGCTCGCAGGCGACCCGCAGCGCCCGTCCCAGGGCCTTGAACGCCGCCTCGGCCAGGTGGTGATCGTTGCGCCCGGTGCCCGTCAGGTGCAGGGTCGCGCCGGCCGTGCGGGCGAACGCCTCCAGGGCGTGCTCGACCAGCTGGAGCGGCAGCCCGCCGACGCGCTCGCCACGAAACGGCAGGTCGATCAGCGCGTACGGTCGCCCGCCGAGGTCGAGAGTGGCCGTTGCCAGCGACTCATCCATCGGCACCGAGCTCTGCCCGAACCGGGCGATCCCGGCACGGTCGCCGAGAGCCTCGGAGAAGGCCGCGCCCAGGACCAGGGCAACGTCCTCCACGGTGTGGTGCTCGTCGATCTGCAGGTCGCCATCGGCATTGACAGCGAGATCGAACTGGCCGTGGTGGGCCATCGATCCCAGCAGGTGGTCGTAGAAGCCGAGGCCTGTGTCGACCGAGGTCGAGCCGGTTCCGTCGAGTCCGAGGGTCACCGTGATCGAGGTCTCGCGCGTCGAGCGCGCCACGCTGACGCGGCGTCCCTCGCGCGGACCGATCGTCAGGTCCCCGAGCGGTGTGGTCATGCGGAGGCCTCCTTGGCCAGGTCCTGGGCGGCCTCGATCAGCCGATCGTTCTCGTGCGGGTCGCGGACGGTGAGGCGGAGGTGCTGGGCGAGAGGGTGACCCGAGCCGAAGGTGCGCGGGACGAGGCCCCGGGTGAGCAGCGCTTCGGCGACCGTCGAAGCGCGCTGGGGTGATCCGAGGTCAACCAGCACGAAATTGGCGACCGAGGCGCCGACCGACCAGCCGGCGGTGCGGAGGGCGTCGGTCAGGCGCGCCCGCTCGCGGACAACCCGCTCGAGGTTGGAATCGAGGATCGTGTCGTCGAGGAGCGCCTCGGTGGCGATCGTGACGGACACGACGGAGACGGAGCCGGGCGGCCGGTATGGGTTGAGCTGGGCGATCATCTCCGGGCGACCGATCGCGAACCCGACCCGCAGGCCGGCCAGCGCGTACGCCTTGCTGATGGTCCGGACGACGATCAGGTTCGGGTATCTCACTCGCAGGCGTACGAGGGAGGTCCCGACGAACTCGGCGTAGGCCTCGTCGAGCACCACGATCGGGGCGGGCCGGCCGTCGTCGGCGGCGTCGGCGTCGAGCGCCGCGAGCAGGTCGTCGATCAGGCCATCCGGCTCGGACAGGGCGGTTGGGTTGTTCGGGCTGCACAGCCAGATGACCGAGGCATCGCGGGCGGCGACTCGAACGGCGTCCAGATCCAGCGCCCAGCTCTGTGAGGCGCCGCGACGCGGGACCGCGACGACGGTGGCACCGCGCTGCTCGGTGCAGACGCGGTACATGGCGTACGACGGCGAGGGCACGATGGCCCGGCTGCCCGGCGCGATGAACGCTTTCGCGATGACGTCGAGGATCTCGTCCGCGCCGGCACCGACCAGCAGCTCGTTCGTGCCGACGTCGTAGCGGGCGGCTGCAGCGGCGACCAGCCGCCGGTAGTCCGACGGCGGGTACTCGGAGAGCGGGGCGTCGAACTCGCCGGCCGCCAGCAGCCGCTCGACGAGCGCCGGCGGGGTCGGAGAGGTGTTCAGGTCGAAGCGAACGATCGTCCGGAGATCGACGTCGTAGCGTGCCGCGACCTCCTCATTGGTGGCTTCCCAGGAGTATGACGCCGGCGCCGTCGGTGAGCTGAAGGTGACCGGCGTGGGGCTCATCGGTCGTCCCCTCGGAAGCGGATCTCGACCGCGTCGCGGTGCGCGAGCAGGCCCTCGGCCTCGGCCAGCGTACCCACGGTCTCACGGATTCCGGCCAGCCCCTCGCGGGTGACCCGCTGGACCTGGGTGAATTTGCCGTAGGTCTCGACCGCCAGGGCGCCCGACGCGCGGGCGAGGCCCCCCGTCGGAAGGACGTGATTGGCGCCGGTGGCGTAATCGCCGGCCGATTCGGGCGCCCACGGCCCGACGAAGATCGATCCGGCGTTGCGCAGCCGTTCCACGGTCGGCTCGAGCGGCTCGAGGTCGACCGAAAGGTGCTCCGGCGCGTAGGCGTTGATGAAGGCGACGGCGGCGTCGAGCGACGGCGCAAGGGCGATCCGCCCGTGGTCACGCAAGGCCGCGGCCAGAATTCCGCGGCGCGAGGCTCCTTCGAGCGCTCGATTGACGGCAGCCTCGACGGCGTCGGCAAAGACGGCGTCCGTGGTCACGAGGATCGCCGGCGAATCCGGGCCATGCTCGGCCTGGGTGATGAGATCGGCGGCCACCCGCGCCGGGTCGGCCGGCGGCGCGGCGAGCACCATGCCCTCGGATGGCCCGGCCGGCAGATCGATCCCCACCTCGCCGGCGAGCTCGATCTTGGCAGCGGTCACCCAGGCGTTGCCGGGGCCGACGATCCGGTCCACGGGCTCGATCCGGGCGTCTGGCAGGCCGTAGGCGAGCGCGCCGATTGCCTGGGCACCGCCGGCGACGATGAACGCGTCGACGTCGAGCAGCCCGGCAGCGCCGAGAAGGACCGGGTTGGTCACGCCGTCACGACCTGCGGGCGACGCGATGACGACGGCTCCGACCCCGGCGACCTGGGCCGGGACGACGGTCATCACCAGTGACGACGGGTACGGCGCCGAGCCGCCAGGCACGTAGGCACCGACGCGCGCGATCGGCACCCAGCGGCGCTCGATCTCGATGCCGGGCGCGACGGTGGTCGTCGTGGACACCGGGCGCTCCGTCTCGGCGAAGCGGCGGACGTTGGCGATCGCCTGGTCGAGAGCCCGCCGGATCCGCGGCGCCAGCCGGTCCCGCGCCTCGCGAAGTTCGGTGGGGTCCAGCACCAGCCTGCCATCCGGTCTCCCGCCACCGACCTCGAGGTTGGCGGCCCGGACGGCCGCGTCTCCGTCGGCCCGGACGGCCGCGAGTGTCGCCCTGGCTGCCGCGCGAACCGCGGGATCGGGGACAGCGCCGCGGCGGACGAGCGCGGTGTGCTCGCGCCGGGCAGCCGGATCGCCGGCGGCCACCGCGGCGAGGTCGAGCCGGCGAAGACGAAGCGCCTCGATGGCAGCCGGAACGGGGCTGGTCGTGCTCACGGGACGATCTTCTCGATCGGCAGGACGAGGATGCCCGAGGCCCCGGCCGCCTTGAGCCGAGGCAGCAGGCCCCAGACGTCGTCGGCGCCCACGACCGAGTGGATCGCGATCATTCCGGCATGGGCGAGTGGGATCACGGTCGGCGACTCGAGCGCGGGGAGGAGCTCCTCGATCTCGGTCAGGGTCGCGGCGGGCGCGTTCATCATCAGGTACTTGCGGTCGCGCGCGGCGATCACCGCGCTCAGCATCGTGTCGATCGCGGCGACTTCGACGGCTCGCTCTCGATGCGACGCCGGATTGGCGACAAGGACCGCCTCGGACGACAGAACGTCGCCGATCTGGCGAAGACCGTTCATGACCAGGGTCGAGCCGGTCGAAACCAGGTCGACGATCGCCTCGGCGAGACCGAGACGCGGGGCGACCTCGACGGCACCGGAGATCGGGATGATCTCGACCGGGATGCGCTGTTCCTCGAAAAACCGTCGGGCGGTGTTGGGGTGCGCGGTCGCGACCCGCAGGCCGGCGAGGTCGGCAACGGTCTGGTACGGCGCGTCGTTGGGCACCGCGGCCGCCAGCCGGCAGCGCCCGTAGCCCAGCGAGCGGATGCGCGGCAGTTTCGCGCCAGTCTCGCTGATCAGGTCCTCGCCGGTGACCCCGAGATCGGCGACGCCGTCACCGACGAACTCGATGATGTCGTTGGTCCTGACGAACAGGATCTCGAGGTCGTAGTTCTGGACCATCGCGACCAGGCTTCGATCGTGCTCGTCGAAGACCAGGCCGGCATCGTGGAGCAGGCGCAGGGTAGGCTCGACCAGCCTGCCCTTGTTCGGGACCGCCAGGCGCAGGCGGGGACTCACCGGTCGCCCGCCACGGGGTAGGCGTTCGTGCCGGCGCGGGAAGTGGCATCGAGCTTGTCCAGCATCGCACGGTAGCCGCCTTCTCCGTGGTTGAGCCATGACGCGATGCGCGTGATCGTGGCGGTGCTGGCGCCGGTGCGACGAGAGATCTCGGCGTAATGGAGGCCGGCATCGAGCAGGCGCACGACGGCCCAGCGCTGGGCCATGTCACGCAACTCCGTGAGCGTGCAGAGGTCACGGAAGAATCGCTCCGTCTCGCCGATGTCGTCGAGCCGCAGAATCGCAGCGAGCAATGCCTCGACGTCGGGAGTTCGCCAGTCGTCGGCCATGGTTGCCGTCGTCCTCTCGTTGTAGCGTGCTAGCGTGCTAGCGTGCTAATACGATAGCATGGCGCCATGAGCGAGGCAAGCGGGTTTGAGATCCTGCCGGCGATCGACCTGCGCGGCGGTCGCGTGGTGCGTCTTCGCCAGGGCGACTTCGCCAACGAGACGGCCTACAGCGACGACCCGGTCGAGGTGGCCCAGCGGTTCGCGGATGCGGGCGCCCGCTGGCTGCACGTCGTCGACCTCGACGCAGCGCGGAGCGGGAGGCCGACGCACGGTGCGGTGATCGCGGCAATCGTCGCGGCCATCGGGGATCGGCCTCGCGTCGAGGTGGCCGGCGGCCTGCGTGACGAGCCGGCGGTCGCGGCCGCGCTCGCGTCCGGCGCGGTCCGGGCGATCGTCGGCACGGCGGCGCTTCGCGAGCCTGCCTTCGCGGGCCGACTCGTCGCGACCCATGGCGCCGACCGGATCGCCGCAGCGATCGACGTGCGTGACGGTCGCGCGATCGGGCACGGCTGGTCGCCGGACGCCGAGAGCGTCGAAGCTGCAGAAGCGATCGAACGGCTGGCCGACGTCGGGGTGACGACGTTCGAGGTGACCGCCATCGAGCGCGACGGCCTGCTCGAAGGCCCGAATCTCGGCCTCTACGAACGCCTGGTTCAGCTCGGCCTTGGCTCCATCATCGCCTCAGGCGGTATCACGACCCTGGACGACCTCCGGGGCGTTCGTGCCCATGGCTGCACCGGCGCGATCGTGGGACGAGCGCTCTACGAGGGGCGGCTCGACCTGCTCGAGGCCCTCGCCCTCACCGGCGAGCGGAGCTGAAGATCCCGGCGCCGCAGTCATCGTCATGTCTGTGCGTCTGCTGAGGGCAGACGGTTGTCGGCCGAAGTCGGAGACGAGGCGGCCGCTGACGGCGCTTCCCTCAGGCGCAGAATCCGAACAGCTCAGCGTGGTCAGGCCGCTGGAGCTGCAGAATCTATCGAAACTGGAGGGCGGCCACGCTCGAATGTCGCGGAGGTGCGCCCGTGAGGTGCAGCGCCCGCCGCCACGGCGCCTGGCCGCGACCACGGCGCCGCCCGCCGCCCGCCGCCCGCCTCCGCCTCGGCTAGTGTCCGCCGCTGTGGCCGCCGGCTGCCTCGAGTTCCTTGCGATGGCTCTCGATCACCTTCTCGGCGATGTGCCCGGGTACGTCGTCGTAGTGGTCGAGCGTCATCGTGAACGAGCCGCGGCCCTGGGCCAGCGAGCGCAGCTCCGTGGCGTAGCTGGCGAGCTCGGCGAGCGGCACGTGCGCGCTGATGACCTGCATCTCGCCATTCGTGTCCATCCCGAGGACCCGACCGCGCCGGCCGTTGAGGTCGCGATTGACCTCGCCCATGTAGGCCTCGGGGATCCGGATCTCGACCGCCATGATCGGCTCGAGCAAGGCCGGCTTGGCGTGCTGGACCCCGTCCTTGAGGGCCATCGACGCGGCGATCTTGAACGCCATCTCGTTCGAGTCGACGGCATGGAACGATCCGTCATAGAGCGTCGCCTTGAAGTCGGACAGGGGATACCCTGCGAGCACACCGCCCTCGGCCGCCTCGCGGATGCCCTTCTCGACTCCGGCGAAGAAGCCCTTCGGTACGGAGCCGCCGACGATTCGCTCGGCGAACTCGACCCCGCCTTCCGGATTCGGCTCCAGCTCCAGCCAGACGTCACCGAACATCCCATGCCCGCCAGTCTGTTTCTTGTAGCGACCGTGGACCTGGGTCTTGCCGCGGATCGTCTCCTTGTACGGCACCCGCGGGGTGTGGGTCACGATCGCGGCGCCGAACTTGCGCTTCAGCCGCTCGATGATCACCGCGGTGTGGGCCTCGCCCATCGTGCGCAGCGTCTGCTCGCCGGTCGTGCTCCGCTCGAGGCGCACGGTCGGCTCCTCTTCGAGCATCCTGGCCAGCGCCGGGCCCATCTTGTCCAGGTCGCCCTTGGTCTGCGGCTCGATGGCCAGGACCAGCGAGGGCGCCGGGAACTCGAGCGGCGGCAGCGTCAACGGCTTCTCGCGGGCACTCAGCGCGTCGCCGGTCTCGGTGGCGGTCAGCTTCGCGACCGCGCCGATCTCGCCCGCCTTGAGCTCGCCGATCGGTTCCTGCTCCTTGCCGTGGAGCAGCAGCAGCTGGCCGATCCGCTCGTCCTCGTTGCGCGTCGAGTTCCAGACGTGGGCCTGGGAGTGGAGCGTCCCGGACAGGATCCGCAGGTAGGTCAGCCGGCCGACGAACGGATCCGCGGTCGTCTTGAACACCCGCGCCAGGAGTGGACCCGAGTCGTCGGCGGGGACCTCGACCGTCGCGCCCGACTTGTCAGTCGCCTTGACCGGCGCCTCATCGGCGGGGGAGGGCAGGTAGCGGACGATCGCGTCGAGCAGGGCGCGCAGCCCGATCCCCTTCGTCGCGCTCCCGACGAGGACCGGTGCCAGGACCGAATCCTTGACGCCCTTGCGCAGGCACGCCTCGAGCTCCGGATCGGAGATCTCCTCGCCTTCGAGGTACTTGGTCAGCACGTCGTCGTCGGCCTCTGCGGCCGCCTCGAGCAGCTGATCGCGCCGCCGCGCGACCTCAGCGGCGAGCCCGTCCGGGATCGGGATCTCGACCTCCTTGCCGCCTTCGAGGTGCCAGGCCTTGCGGTGGACCAGGTCGACGTAGCCCTCGAACGATTCGGCGGCGCCGATGGCCAGCTGAAGTGGCGCGACCTTGTCGCCGAAGCTCGCCCGCAGCGCGTCGAGTGCCGCCGTCGGATCGGCGTTCTCGCGATCGCCCTTGTTGATAAAGAAACACGCCGCGGTGCCGGTCGAACGTCCCAGCGCCACGGCGTGCTCGAGGCCGGCCTCAACGCCGCTCGAGGCATCCATCACGAAGAGCGCCCCGTCTACGGCGGCGAACCCTTCGATCACATCGGCGATGAAGTCCGGGTACCCGGGCGTATCCACCAGCGAGATCCGCGTCCCGTCCGACTCGAACGTCCCGACCGCCAGGCTGAGCGACTCCCTGCGCTTCTGCTCCTCGGGCTCGAAGTCGAGGTGGGCGGTCCCGTCGTCCACCCGACCCGCCCGCGGGATGGCACCGGCCCTGAACAGGAGCTGCTCAGCCAGCGTCGTCTTGCCGGACCCGGCGTGGCCCGCCAGGACGACGCTGCGAAGGTGTGGGAGATCGACGCTCTTCATCGTCATCGCCTTCGTCGGTCCTTCCTGCTGGTAGGGACACGGGACGTCCGGGGTGCGGGGGCAGGGCCATGATAGTCCGCTATACTCCGGCCCGCGATGTCAGGTCATTCGAAATGGTCCACGATCAAGCGCCAGAAAGGCGTGACGGACGCCAAGCGCGGGGCCATATTCACGAAGGTCGCCCGGGAGATCTCGGTGGCGGCCCGGCAAGGTGGCGGCGACCCCGACGCCAACTATCGGCTGCGCCTGGCGATCGAGAAGGCGCGTTCGGTGAACATGCCGGCCGACAACATCAAGCGCACGATCGACAAGGCGACCGGCGGCGGCGAGGCCGAGCAATACGAGGAGATCGTCTACGAGGGCTACGGCCCGGGCGGGATCGCCGTGCTGGTCGAAGCCCAGACCGACAATCGGAACCGCACCGCCGCCGAGGTTCGCTCGATGTTCACCAAGTCTGGCGGCCAGCTCGCCGGTTCGGGCGCGGTCGCCTGGCAGTTCGAGCCGCGCGGCCTGATCTCCGTGTCGCGCAACGGAGTGGACGTCGATGAGGTCGCGCTGACCGCGATCGACGCCGGTGCCGAGGACGTCGACACGGAGGACGGCGAGGTCATCGAGATCTACACCGCGCCCGGAGATCTCGAGTCGGTGCGCAAGGCGCTCGAAGCGGCCGGCGTCGCCGTCGAATCGGCCGAATCGACGATGTTTCCAAGGCAGACGGTCGACCTCGACTCCTCGAAGGCGCGCCAGGCGCTACGCCTGGTCGAGCTGCTCGAGGACCTCGACGACGTCCAGCGGGTGACGGCCAACTTCGAGATCCCCGAGGACGTCTTCGCCGAGGTCGCCGGGTGATCGTCCTGGGCATCGACCCGGGGACCGCCGCGCTGGGCTACGGGATCGTCGAACGAACCGGTGGGCGGCTGCGCGAGGTCGACCACGGCTGCCTCACCACGAGCCCTGACCTGGGACTGCCCGAGCGGCTGCTGGCCATCTACACGCTGGTCGACGAGCTGCTCAGCCTTCACCAGCCGCACCTGCTCGGCATCGAACGGCTCTTCTTCTCGCGCAACGTGCAGACGGCCTTCGCCGTGGGCCAGGCGCGGGGCGTCGTGCTGCTATCGGCCGCGCAGCACGGAACGCCGGTCCGCGAGGCGACGCCGAACGAGGTCAAGAGCGCGATCACCGGCTATGGCGCCGCCGACAAGGAGCAGGTTCAGCGGATGGTCCAGCTGGTCCTCGGGATGAGCGAGCTGCCCAGACCGGACGATGCTGCGGATGCCCTGGCGATCGCAACCTGGGTGGCCAACACGGAGCGGAGTGGGCCGACGGCGACCGCCGGCGTGCTCGACCGTGCGGCGGTGGCGCCGATCAGCCGGGGCGAGACGGGCTACGATCGGGCCGTCCGCGAGGCGCTCGCCAGCGAGCGCGCCGCCAAGCGCAGCGCGTCGTAACGGCATGCAGGGATGATCGTGTCGGTTGGTCTCCCGAGGGTCGGACCTCGGGGACGGACGCGACTGTGAGGCACGGTTTCGGGGTCGAAGGGCCGCAACGTCAGCCCACGGGGACCGTTCGCACTCTTCCCGCGCTTGTGAGTCGCGCTCGCTGCATGGGCGATCGCCATGTCGATGCCGCCGCCCGGCTCGATCCCGGATTCGCGACTGGCAGTCGCGGTCCATTCGAGTCCGTCGCGTGATCGCGTCAGTCGAGGGCGTGGTCGGCGCGGTCGCCGCCGATTCACTGGTGATCGAGGTCGCCGGGATCGGCTACCGGGTCTTCGCCGCCCCGGCGGTTCTCGCCAGCGCCCAGCCCGATGGCCGTCTCAAGCTCCACACCTACCACCTCGTGCGCGAAGACCTGCAAGCGCTGTACGGGTTTCGGACCGCTGAGGAGCTCGGGTTCTTCAACCTGCTGCTGACCGTGACCGGCGTCGGGCCGAAGGTCGCCCTGGCAATCGTTGGGAGCCGGCCGACCGCGGACCTCCAGCTCGCCATCATGGCCCAGGACCAGGCGGTGCTCGTGAGCATCCCGGGGATCGGCCGGAAGCTCGCAGAGCGGGTCATCTTCGAGCTGAAGGAGAAGGTCGCGGCCGCGGGCGTGGCGGTCGGAGGGAGTGCGGCCGCCGGGGCCACCGCCAGCGAAGGCGAGATCGTCGCCGCGCTCCAGGCCCTCGGGTACTCGCTGGCGGAGGCGCGCGAGGCGTCCCGGGCGGCGCTGCTCGATGTGGGGGTGGACTCCAACCTGGAGGAGCGGGTCAAGGCCGCACTCCGGAGCCTGCTCCGGGACTGATCCGGCGCCCGGCCGTGGCCCGGACACGCGAGTCTGTCATGAGCTGATCGCCCGGTCCAGCCCGAGCCGGACGGCGACCGCCGCGGCCTCCGTGCGGGAGTCGACGCCGAGCTTGCCGAGGATGTGCGAGACGTGGACCCCAGCCGTGCTCTCGCTGATGAACAGGTTGTCCGCGATACGCCGGTTCGTGTAGCCCTCGGCAACGAGGGCCAGGACCTCGCGCTCACGGCCGGTCAATCCGAACGGGTCGGCGGGCGCAGCGGGCGACGCCTGGGCGCCATCGGTCGCCCCGGCATCCGCAGACGTGAGGTCGATCCGGAGGCGCCGCGCCAGGCTTGCGATCCCGCCGACCAGCAGCGGCGCGCCGATCGCCACCGCGATCGCATGCGCCTCGCGCAGGGGTTCGGCCGCGGCGTTGGTCTCGCGCATCCCGGCCAGTGCCTCGGCCGTCCGCCACAGGACGTACGCCTCCAGGAAGGGTGCCGGCCGCGCCGCGACCGCGGGACGAACTGCGTCCCACCTCGCAGGATCGTCCTCACCCGCTGCACGCGCAAGCTCGGCAGCGCAGAGCGCCATCCGCCACCCGATCTCGTGGGCGGCGAGAGCGTCCTGCTCGGTCAGTCGGGCGGTCGATGCTCGGTAGCGGTCGATCACGTCGCGCGCCGCGCTGACCGCATCCTCGGCGGCGGCCGGATCTCGGGCGGCCCGCGCCCTGACGGCCAGATCCGCGGCGGCCTGCACTGCGGGGACGGCAAGCTGGCCGAGGATGATCGCGTCGTCCATCTCGACGAGACGGTCGAACCCTTCGCGGGCGATCACCAACGCGGCCGACGGATCACCATCCCAGAGTGCGATCTCGGTCCCGAACGTGTGGAGATCGATGACGAACTGGGCGTCCGCGATACCGCCCGCCTCGGACCGGGCGATCTCGAGATGGCGTCGGGCGGCAGGAAGATCGCCGGTGCGCACGGCGAGGTGAGCCCGCGTGACATGGAGGTGGATCGTGCTGACGCCCGGCAGCACCCGGGTGACATTCCGCTCGAGCAGCTCAGCCGCCTCCGGGTATCGCCCTAGCTCGATCAGCATGCCGGCCGCGTTGACCTCCAGAAATGTCCTGAAGCCGAGTTCGCTGCCGTATCGCCGAATGCTCTCTGCTCCGGCGAGCGAGACCTCGAGGGCTTCTTCGACGAAACCGCCCATCTCGAGCACGCTACCGAGGTTGGCGTGGGCGCGAGGGATCGCGGTGGGATCGTCGGCGGGACTCGCGATCGCGAGCGAACGACGCAGCAGGTCGATGCCGCCGGCGATGTTCCCGAGCGTCGCCCGGTCGACACCGAGGATGTTCATCGCGCGCGACTCGATACCCTGGTCTCCGATCGTACGGGCGCTCTCGATCGCACGTTCCGCGAACCGGACCGACTCACCGGAGCGTCCGGCCAACATGAGGTTCGCAGCCAGGCCGGCGAGGACTCGCGCCTGGCCGGTCGACGGCGGAGTCCCCTCGAGCAGCTCCACGGCCTCTTCGAGGAGGCGGATCGAAGTCGCCGTGTCGCCTGCCAGCCAGGACGCGAAACCGAACCGCTCCCGTGCCCCCGCTCGCCGCTCACGATCGCCGTCCGACCCGGCCGCGCTGTCGACGAGCTCGATCGCCCTCCGAGCCAGGTTGACCGCCCGGGAGGCGTCGCCGACCAGCGTCGCAGCCGCGCTCGCCGCGTCGAACAGGTCACCGAGGTCACGGTCGGTCGGCCGGTCAGTGACAGGGACCACATCCCACAGCTCGATCGCCCGCTCGTACTGGCGCGCGGCCTCAGCGTAGGCATAGACGGCCCGTGAGGCGTCGCCCGCCTCGATGGCCGCGCTGAGTGCTCGCGTGGAATCGTGCGCAGCCGTCCAGTGATGGGCAAGCTCCACGAGCCGGCTGGCCGCGGCAGCGCCACCGCCCGCGGGACGGGCTTCGATCGCGTGGGCGTAGGCGGCGTGGAGGCCGCGGCGTTCGGATGGCAGCAGTCCGTCGTACGCGGCCTCCTGCACTAGTGCGTGCCGGAACTGATACCGCTCCACGACATCGTCGAGGTCGACGACGAGGAGCTGCGCATCGACGGCTTCATGCAGCGCCGCCCCCATCTCGACCTCGGACAAGCCGCAGACGCTCGCGAGGATGTTGTGCTCGACCTGCCGGCCGGCCACCGCAGCGACCTCGACGAGTCGCGCCGCGATCTCCGACGTTGCGGACAGGTGGACCAGCAGAACGTCGTGGAGCGTTTCCGGCAGGCGCTCGCGCCCCTGGCCAGTCTCGTCGACGGCCGCGACGAGTTCCTCGGCAAAGAACGCGTTACCGTCAGATCGCCGGGCAATCGACTCGACGAGCGTGGCGGCGGGCGGTGCACCGAGGATGGCGGTCAGTAGCTCGACGAGCTCGTCACGCACGAACCTCCTGAGGTCGATGCGCTCGACCCGGGGCTGGCGCTGGGCCTCGGCCAACCAGGTGGTCAACGGGTGGCGCCGGTGCAGCTCGTCGGTTCGGAAGGTGGCGATGATGAGGAGGCGCTCGTCGCGTGCGTTGCGCGCCAGGAACGCCAGCAGGTCGCGGGTCGACCGATCGGACCAGTGCAGGTCCTCGATGGCGAGCAGGACCGGGGACGTCTCGCCGAGCCGGCCGAGCAGCCTCAAGACTCCCTCGAAGATCTGGATCTGTTGCCACGCCGCCTGGGTTGCCGGCAGCGGGGCCTCGCCGGCCGCGTCGGACAGCTCAGGCACGAGTCTCGCGAGCTCCGGCAGACTGGGTCCGGCCGCGGCCGAGATGCGTTCGCTGTCGACGTCGCGGACGAGGGCGCGGAGAGCTTCGACGATCGGGCCGAACGGCATGCCGTCGTCGCCGAGCGCGACCGAGCCTCCCTCGAGGACGAGCCATCCACGATCGCGGAGCCGCCCCGCGGCCTCGGCGACGAGGCGGCTCTTGCCGACGCCAGCCTCACCGCCGACCAGCACAAGCGAGGCCTGGCCGGACGCGCCTTCGTCGGCCGTCGAAAGGAGCGTGCTCAGCTCCTTCGAGCGGCCGACGAAGACCGGGCTGGACAGACGCCGGGCCATGTCTCGGATGATAGGCCCCTGCTCGCTTCCCCTCCGAACGAGTAGGGGCGGCAACCGTGTGGGATCAGACACCCGCCGAGCGGGTCAGACGAAAGGCCCGGCGGAGACCGCCGAGATGGACATGGGCGGCCGCGGAGCTCACCTGCCGAAGAACCTGAGCGAGGCTGATGCCGCCTCGGGCGAGGCCCGGGGTCTGCGCGCCGCCACTTCGTGCGGCCCGCTCGAGGGCTCGCTGCGTCATGGCCCGCTCGCGATCCTGCTCCACGAGCCAGAGGTGGGTGTACGGATCCATCTGCATCTCGGATCTCCCGTGTGTTCCGACCTCGAGGCTGAGGTCGTTGCCGACACGCTACGGGGAGTGAGTGGGCGTCGACATCGAGAGGTCTCCTGATCCGAGCGGGGCTGGACCCTTCATTTCGCCCCGCTCCGAGGAGGGGCGAACCCTTTAGATCACGGGTGCGGTCTTTAGCCCTGCCGTGGCCCGCTCGTCAAGGTCGCCGTCCGGCCAGCGCGTCGGCATGGCGACCGCGCGGATCGATCGAGGCCCGGCCCGATCGCGCCGCCAGCTCGGCCAGCGTCTCCTTGTCGAGAATCTCGAGCATCGCGTCGCGCACGTCGATCATGGCGTCCCGCAGCGGACAGGTCGCCTCGTCGGGGCAGGAGCACGGCTCGTAGTAGCGCAGCGAGACACAGCCCATCGGCGCGAGGGCGCCGTCGAGCAGCCGGACGACCCGCCCCATCGAGACGCCGGACGCCTGGGCTGCCAGCGCGTAGCCCCCATGCGTTCCCAACGTCGTGCGGACGATGCCCGCGTGCTTGAGCGTGGCCATGATCTGCTCGAGGAACTTGACCGGCAGGCGATTCCGGGTCGCCAGCGTGGTCAGCGGGATCGGCCCCTCGCCCTCATGCCGAACCAGGTCGATCAGTGCGCGAAGGCCGTACTCGGATCGGCGGGAGAGGCGCATCCCGGCATCCTAGCGCGCAATCCCTAGTCCGGTCATGGGACTTCGGCGCATGTGAACATCCGTGCGAAATGGCCTCGGGCGTGATAGACTCTCGCGCGATGGCCGACGAAATCTCGCACATCCTCTCGGCGGACCTCGAGGACGACGCGGATCGCGTCATCGAAGGCACGCTTCGGCCGCGGACGCTCGATGAATACATCGGCCAGCGCGAGGTCAAGGCCAACCTGTCCGTGCTGCTGACCGCGGCCCGGGGGAGGGGAGAGGCGGCCGATCACGTCCTGCTCTACGGCCCGCCCGGCCTGGGCAAGACGACCCTGGCCACGATCATCGCCCGCGAGCTTGGCGTGAACGTCAAGTACGCCTCGGGTCCGGCGATCGAGCGTGCCGGCGACCTGGCCGCGATCCTGACCTCGCTCGACGAGCGCGACGTTCTGTTCATCGACGAGATCCACCGCCTCAACCGAGCAGTGGAGGAGATCCTCTACCCGGCGATGGAGGACTACGCGCTGGACGTGATGATCGGGAAGGGGCCGTCGGCGCGCTCGCTCCGGCTCAGCCTCAAGCCCTTCACCCTCGTCGGCGCCACGACGCGCGCCGGGCGGATCAGCTCACCGCTGCGCGACCGCTTCGGGGCGACCTACCGGCTCGACTTCTACGCTGAGGAGGAGCTGGCGGCGATCGTCGAGCGCTCGGCCGCGATCCTGGACGTCACGATCGAACCGGCCGCGACCCGCGCCATCGCCCGGCGCGGTCGCGGTACGCCACGAATCGTGAACCGGCTGCTCAAGCGAGTCCGCGATCACGCCCAGGTCCACGGGAACGGCCAGGTCGACGAGGCCACTGCGACGGCCGCAATGCGGGCCATGGAGATCGACGACGAGGGCCTCGACTCGACCGACCGCAAGCTGCTCGCCGCGATCATCCAGAAGTTCGCTTCGGGACCTGTCGGGGTGGCGGCCTTGGCCGCCGTCCTGTCCGAGGAGACCGAGACGATCGAGGACGTCTACGAGCCATTCCTGCTGCGCCTCGGGTTCATCGACCGGACGCCGTCGGGACGGATTGCGACGGATCTCGCCCGCGCCCACCTGTCTGGCCTCGGGTATGAGATCCCGCCGCCGCGACGGGCGGACCCGGGCATGCCGAGCCTGTGGGACGAGCCGCCATCGACGGACGCGTGACGCAGCCCAACCTCGGGCAGGCGGCGCGCTACGACGTGACGGTCGCTCCGCCGGCGGACGGGTCGACGCGGGCCAGGTTGGGGGAGTTGCGCCTGACCCACGGCCTGGTCGAGACACCCCAATTCATGCCGGTCGGGACCAACGCGACGGTCAAGGCGCTCAGCCCGGACGACATCCGGGACGTCGGCGCATCGATCATCCTGGCCAACACCTACCACCTCTACCTGCGACCCGGCCACGAGCGGATCGAGCGGCTCGGCGGCCTGCATCGGTTCATGGACTGGGATGGGCCGATCCTGACCGATTCGGGCGGCTTCCAGGTCGTCTCCCTGGGCGACCTGCGGGTCGTCGACGAGGAGGGGGTCACGTTTCGGAGCCATCTCGATGGCTCGATTCATCGCTTCACCCCCGAACACGCGATCGCGGTCCAGGAGGCGCTCGGGTCGGACGTCGCGGTCGCTTTCGATCAGCCGGTCGTGCCGTCGTCGCCACGAGCGGTCGTCGCCGACGCCACGGCGCGCACCCATCGCTGGGCCGAGCGCTCGCTGGTCGCCCACCGGCGGACCGACCAGGCGCTCTTCGGGATCGTCCAGGGCGGGCTCGATCCGGAGCTGCGCGCCGATTCGACCCGGTTCATCGCGAGCCTGCCGTTCGACGGGATCTGCCTGGGCGGACTCGCCGGAGACGAAACGCCCGAGCAGCGTGACGCGACGCTCGACCTCGCGGTGCCGCTCCTGGCCGACGATCCGCGCCCGCGCTACCTGATGGGTCTTGGCTCGCCGGCGGACCTCCTCGAAGCAGTCCATCGCGGCGTGGACCTGTTCGATTCGGTGATGCCGGCGCGCGTGGCCCGGAACGGTCAGCTGTGGGTGCCGGGCGGGCGCTTGAATATCCGGAACCAACGATACCTGGACGATCCGGCGCCGATCCAGGACGACTGTTCGTGTCTTGCTTGCCGGCGCTTCTCGCGAGCCTACCTGGCCCACCTGTTCCGGGCGAAGGAGCTCCTCGGCTACCGTCTCGCGACTTGTCACAACCTGACCTTCACCCTAGACTTCATGGTCAGGATCCGAGCCGCCATTCGGGCCGGAACCTTCCCCGCCGCGATGGCCGCCTTGCGGGTCCGCGCGGGCCGGGTGAGTGGCGGTGAAGGCGCTGTGAAGTCGGCGTGAAGCGCCGGTCGGTAACCTTCAGAGAGACGCGGAGGCGAAGCGATGGGCTCGCGAGATCGACCGGGCAAAGAGGCCAAGAAGAAGCCGAAGGCCAAGCTGGCGCAGCCCAGCCTGTCGCCGCTGGCGGATCCGCCCCGGAACGTCGAGGTGATCCGCAAGCCGCGCAAGGAAAAGCCGGTCGTCGAGGACGAATCGGAGGAAGGCTGATCGACCGGCGGACGCCATCACGGTCCGCTCCGGCGAGCGGTCCCATGGATCGGATGAGGAGCGTGACGGACAGATGGCGATGATCGACGAGCGAAACGCCGAGCGGACCGCGGAGCGGGCCCTGGCCGAACGCGGCAAGGCGGTCGAGGCCGCGTTGGCCTCGATCGAGAAGCAGTTCGGTCGCGGTGCGATCATGAAGCTCGGCTCACGCGAGAAGCTCCAGATCGACACGATCCCGACAGGCTCGATCGCGCTCGACCTGGCGCTCGGCGTGGGTGGCATCCCGCGCGGGCGGATCACCGAGATCTTCGGCCCTGAATCGTCGGGCAAGACGACGGTCTGCCAGCACTTCATCGCGGAGGCGCAGGCCCGCGGCGGCGTCGCCGCCTTCATCGACGTCGAGCACGCCCTCGACCCAGGCTATGCGCGGGCCTGCGGGGTCAACGTCGACGAGCTGCTTGTCAGCCAGCCAGACACCGGCGAGCAGGCGCTCGAGATCACCGAAACGCTGATTCGCTCGGGTGGCATCGACATCGTCGTCGTCGACTCGGTGGCCGCGCTCGTGCCGCGTGCCGAGATCGAGGGCGAGATGGGCGATTCGTTCGTCGGCATCCAGGCGCGGCTGATGAGCCAGGCCCTGCGCAAGCTGACGGGCGCCGTCTCGCGCTCCAACACCGCGCTGGTCTTCACCAACCAGCTGCGCGAGAAGATCGGGGTCATGTTCGGCAATCCCGAGGTCACCCCGGGTGGTCGCGCGCTCAAGTTCTACGCTTCGGTGCGCCTCGACATCCGGCGGATCGAGACGATCAAGAACGGCACGGACTCGGTCGGCAATCGCTGCCGGGTCAAGGTCGTCAAGAACAAGGTCGCGCCGCCGTTCCGGGTCGCCGAGTTTGACGTCATGTACGGCGAAGGCATCTCGAAGGAGGGCGGGCTGCTCGACGTGGGCGTGGCCATGGACACGGTGGTCAAGACGGGTGCCTGGTTCACCTTCGACGAGACCCGGCTCGGGCAGGGTCGCGAGGCGGCCAAGGAGTTCCTCAAGGCCAACGCCCCGATCGCCGCGGAGATCGAGCGCCGGATCCGGGCCAAGATCAACGACGTCGCGATCCCGGTCGAGGGCATCGAAGAGGCCGAATGACCCCCGGCTCGCGCCGTCGCGAGTCGCTCCCGGAGCGGCGCGAACGACGGGCGGCGGTCGACGACCCTGCGGTCGTCCTCGACGCGGCCGCGCGGTTCCTGGAAGCGCGCTCGCGGTCCGTGGCGGAGGTCCGTCGCCGGCTGACCGGCGCGGGCTACCGGACGGACCTCGTCGAGGGCGCGATCGAGCGGATGCTCGAGCTGGGGATGCTCGATGACGAGGCCTTCGCCCGTGCCTGGGTCGAGTCTCGTGATCGGGCACGGCCGCGGGGCGAGCGGGCCATCCGCTCGGAGCTGGGGCTCAAGGGCGTCGACCGAGGCGTGATCGACGCGGTCCTGGCGGATCGGCGGGCCGGCGCTGCGGAGCCAGCCGAAGGCGGCGAATCTGGCCCCAGCCCCGATGCCCTGGCGGCGGAGCGGCTCCTGGCTCGCAATGCCCACGCGCTCGAACGCGTCCCGGACCCCCGTCTACGCCGCCAGCGAGCGTACGCGTTACTTGCCCGCCACGGGTTCGACCCTGACACCTGCTCACAGGCTGTCCAGGCCCTGTTTCGGACCGAGGACGCGGCGAACTTTCCCGACTAGCGCTTCAAGTGCTACTACCAGGCGCACGTCCCAAACGTTCGAGCGTGCTCGCGCAGCAAACGCTGCGTCAGGTGCAGTCCTGGCGATCCACCACGAGGCGTTTGTCACCGAAGCGCGCCTCAGGCTGACATCGACGCGCTCCGTCGTCGCCCGGACCGGTCTTGCGGGCGAGTTCGTCCGTGTTTCCGGCATATGCCCACCAGGCGGGCGTTGGTCAGAGGAACACCGGCAGATGCATCGCAAGGCGGGCATCTGTCACAGATCCACCCTCGGCGACCCGGACTTCACGTGTGCCTATGGACCGTGCCGACCTCCCGGAGCCAACGGTTGCTGCCGTGTGCCCGCCTGAGCGGCATTTGGCAGGGACGCGTTCGGTGCCGCCGGATGACCCAACGACCGTTCCGATCCGCTTCCCGAACGCGTCGGTTGCCGTCCGGGACGCGCGGCCGTAGGCTACGCGGCAGACGCATCACTCGCCGTTCGTCGGCGCCCATGACCGCACCGGCTCGATCGCGGCCCAAAGGAGAGGCCCGACTCGCAAGCGGCGAAACGCCCTCCGCCGCGCGATCCCGCCGTCCACCGCAGCAGGACCTCCGGCCGACCCGCTCGGACGGATGGGAGGAATAAAAGATGGACACACTGCTCGTCGTGGCGGTGGCCCTCGGGGCCGCCGTCGGCGGAGCCATACTCGGCGCACTCGTGCGCAGCTTCTGGGCATCCCAGACGATCAAGGCGGCGACGGCCGAGGCCCGGCGGATCGAGGCCGAGGCGCGGGCTCGCCAGAAGGAGCTGATCCTCGAGGCCAAGGACGAGAAGCTCCGCCTCCAGCGCGAGGCCGAGGAGGAAGCCCGAGCCCGCCGCGGCGAGCTGTCCGCCCTCGAGAGCCGCCTCCTCCAGCGCGACGAGCAGCTCGATCAGCGCACCGACATGCTCGAACAGCGCGACCGCAAGCTGCTCGAGCGCGAACGAGAGCTCGACAAGACGCGCGAGGAGCTGGCGAAAGCCCACGGCGAACAGGTCACCGCGCTCGAGCGAGTCTCGGGAATGTCCGCCGAGGACGCCCGCGGGATCCTGATCGAGGCTGTTCGCGAGGAGGCCGAGCACGATGCCGTCAAGCTCGCCCGGGCGATCGAGCGGAGCGCCCGCGAAGAGGCGCAGGACAAGGCCCGCGACATCGTGATCACCGCGATGCAGCGGGTCGCCGCTGAGCACACCGCGGAGCACACCGTCTCGGTCGTCCACCTGCCGTCGGATGAGATGAAGGGCCGGATCATCGGCCGCGAGGGACGCAACATCCGCGCCCTCGAACAGGCGACCGGGATCGACCTGATCATCGACGACACCCCGGAGACGGTCATCCTCTCCGGCTTCGATCCCGTGCGGCGCGAGATCGCCCGCATCGCCATCACGAAGCTGATTGCCGACGGCCGAATCCACCCAGGGCGGATCGAGGAGGTCGTCGCCAAGGCCCGCGCCGAGGTCGACGTGGTCATGCGCCAGGCCGGCGAGCAGGCCGCCTACGATGCCGGCGTCCCGGGGCTTCCCGCGGACATCATCAACACCCTCGGCCGGCTCAAGTTCCGCACCAGCTACGGCCAGAACGTGCTCAACCACGTCGTCGAGACCAGCCACCTGGCAGCGATCATCGCGGCGGAAATCGGTGCCGACGTGCAGGTCGCCAAGATGGGCGGGCTGCTCCACGACATCGGCAAGGCGGTCGACCACGAGGTGGAAGGGCCCCACGCCGCGATCGGTGCGTCGATCGCCCTGCGTCACAACCTGTCGCCCAAGGTCATCAACGCGATCGCGGCACACCACCAGGAGGTCGAGTACACCTGCCTGGAAGCGCCGATCGTGCAGATCGCCGACGCCATCAGCGCCTCGCGACCTGGCGCCCGCGGCGAGGCGATGGACACCTATGTCAAGCGACTCGAGGATCTCCAGGCGATCGCCGAGAGCTTCGGCGGCGTCGAGCGCTCGTTCGCGGTCCAGGCGGGTCGTGAGGTCCGCATCCTGGTTCGCCCCGAGGAGATCGACGATCTGACCGCCAGCCGGCTGGCCCGCGACATCGTCAAGAAGATCGAGGAGCAGCTGACCTACCCGGGCCAGATCAAGGTGACGGTGATCCGCGAGACGCGGGCCGTGGAGTACGCGAAGTAGCGGGGCCAGGCGACGTGGCGTCCGGGCCGATCGGTCGGACGCGCCTCGGCAACACGCCCAACGGCAATGCGCCCCGGCCGCCGGGTGCCTGTCGCGTCCTGATGATCGGGGACCTGATCGGGAAGCCGGGCCGTAGCGCGGTCGAGTCGATCCTGGCGGAGCTCCGTGACGAGCGCGGGATCGACTTCGTCACGGCCAACGGCGAGAACGTCGCGGGCGGGATGGGCCTGACGCCCTCGACCGCGGACACGATCCTGGCCGCCGGGGTCGACGTGATCACGTCCGGCAACCACATCTGGGACAAGCGCGAGATCTATCAGTACCTGGAGACGAGCGAGCGCATCCTGCGGCCGCTCAACTACGGGACGCACGAGGTGCCGGGACGAGGGTGGGGGACCTACCAGGCGCTCGACGGGACCGACATCGCGGTGATCAACCTGCAGGGCCGGACCTACATGCAGCCGATCGAGAATCCATTCACCGACGCGGACCGCCTCCTCGACGAATCAGCGGAGCCGTTGCCGCCGGTCCGCCTGGTCGACTTCCACTGCGAGCTGACCTCCGAGAAGAACGCCCTCGGGGTCTATCTCGACGGCAGGGTCAGCGTGGTCGCCGGGACGCACACCCACGTCGTCACGGGTGACGAGCGGATCCTCCCCAACGGCACCGCCTACCAGACCGACCTGGGCATGACCGGCCCCATCTGGAGCGTCATCGGGTTCGATCCGAAAACGGTCATCCCGCGCTTCCTCAATGCCCTGCCGACGCGCTTCGAGGTCGGGAGCGGGACGGTCGTGTTCAACGCGCTGCAGATCGATATCGACCCCGCCACGGGACGCTCGCTCGCCATCGAGCGGATCCAGCGACTCATCGAGACCTGAAGTGACGGCGCGGCCGGGGCCGGCGCCGCGCGCTCGCCGGCGGCGCCACGATCCAACGCCGGTTGCCAATCCGGTGATCCCGCCCGCCCCGTCGCCGATCGACCTGCACACGCATTCCCGCCGCTCCGATGGCGTCCTGGAACCGACCGACCTGGTCCGCGCCGCGGCCGAGCGTGGCGTCACGACCTTCGCCCTGACCGATCACGACACCTTGGCCGGCTACCGGGAGGTCGTGGCCGCGGGAGCCGTCCCGGTGGGGGTCACGCTCGTCCCCGGCGTCGAGATCAACGCCCTGGTCACGCGTGATCTCGGGCTGTGGGAGGGCGAGCTCCACATCCTGGGCTTCGGGTTGGATCCCGACGACGAGGCCTTCGAGGCGGCGCTCGCGATCCAGCGCGAGCAGCGGCGCGTCCGCTTCGAGCGCACGGTGGACCGCCTGCGGGAGCTGGGACTGGGCATCGACGCCCAGATCGAAATGCTGGCGCGCGACGGCAACGACGCGCTCGGCCGGCCGACGATCGCTCGCGCGCTGATCGCCGCAGGCCACGCCACGAGCGTCGAGGACGCTTTCCGCCGCCTGCTCGGCCATGGCTGTCCGGCGTACGTTCCACGTCTCGGGTTGGGGCCGGTCGAGGCGATCGCGGCTATCCGGGCGGCAGGCGGCCTGCCGGCGCTCGCACATTTCAGCGAGGCACCGGCGCGCCTCGACGTCGTCCGCGAGCTGGTCGCGGCCGGTCTGGGCGGTCTCGAGGTCTACTACCGCTCGTTCGATGTCGTCACGGTCGAGGCGGTCGCGGAGGTGGCGACAACCCTGGGCCTGACGCCGACCGGCGGCTCCGACTATCACGGCGACACCGGGACCTACGCGGAGGCGCACGCGGGCCTGTGGGTCCCGCCCGAGGTCGGCAGCCGGCTCCTCGGACAGATCGCGCCCGGCTTCGGCGTACCATGACCCGACCGTGATCCAGACCCGCACCCCCGGCCGAGAGCTCCCGATGCTCGACCTGATCGCAACGGGGCCTGCCGTCGCGTCTCGCGTGCCGGCCGGACCCGCCGACGAGCGACTGACCGAGTACCTGCCCGAGACGCGGGCGTTGCCCCGCTTCCATGTCTGGACCCTGGGTTGCCAGATGAACCGGAGCGACTCCGAGGAGATGGCCGGGCGCCTGCTGGCAGCGGGCTGCGAGGAGGCACCGAGCCTCGACGTGGCCGAGCTGATCGTCATCAACACCTGCGCCATCCGCGAGGGGGCGGAACAGAAGGTGATCGGCCGGCAGGGACAGCTCGCCCGGCTCAAGGCCGCGAATCCCGGCCTTCGGATCGTCTTGACCGGGTGCTCCGTCCGCGAGCCCGACCGTGCCGGCCTGCGCCGGCGGTATCCGGCGGTCGATCTGTTCCTTCGTCCCGATGAGGAGCCTGAGCTGGTCGATCGGCTCGGCCTGGCGTCCGCCCACGCACCGATCGGCGCCGTCGGGGCCACGACGACCGTCGGGCGGACAGTGGTGGGCGCCGCGGACCGCCTGGCCGGGACGCGCGCCCAGGCCGTGGGATCGGGCACCGTCGCCCGCGGATCGGCGATCTCTGCCTGGCTGCCGATCATCTACGGCTGTGACAAGACGTGCACCTACTGCATCGTGCCGTTCAGCCGCGGCCCGGAACGGAGCCGGCCGTTCGACGACATCCTCGACGAGGCGCGCACCCTCGCCGCCGCCGGCTACCGCGAGGTCACCCTGCTCGGCCAGAACGTCAACTCGTACGGCCATGACCTGGCACCCGAGCCGCGCTTTGCCCACGTCGCGGGCGCCCGCTGGGCCGGCCGCCAGCTCGATCTCGCCGGTCGCCCGGACCTCGCCGAGCTGATCCGCGCGATCGAAGACCTGCGAACGAGCGACGGCCGCCCGGCCATCGGGCGCCTGCGCTTCGTCACCTCGCACCCGTGGGACCTGTCCGACCGGCTGATCTCCGCCCTCGCCGACTGCGAGTCGGTCTGCGAGCACCTCCACCTGCCGGTCCAGTCCGGTTCCGATCCAGTCCTGCGCCGGATGGGCCGCCAGTACACGATCGGGCACTACCTGGAGCGTCTCGCCCGGATCCGCGAGGCGGTCCCAGGGATCGCGATCTCGACCGACATCATCGTGGGCTTCTGCGGCGAGACGGAAGCCCAGTTCGAGGAGTCGCTCGCCCTGCTCGAAACCGTCCGCTACGACCAGGTCTTCGCGGCCGCCTACTCGCCACGTCCGGGCACGCCGGCCACACGCCTCGCGGACGACGTGCCGGCGGCCGACAAGCGGCGCCGGCTCAACACCCTCCTCGCGATCCAGGAGCGGATCGGCCTGGAACGCAACCAGGCGTGGCTCGGCCGAGAGGTCGAGGTGCTCGTCGACGCCGTCAACGCGCCGCGACCCCATGGCCACGAGGACGGCGCGCTCGACCCGGCCTCCGCCGGCGCGAGCCGGCTCTCCGGCCGGACCCGCAGCAACAAGCTCGTCCATCTCACCGGCGATCCATCGCTGGTCGGTCAGGCGGTGACCGTCCAGATCGCGCACGCCGGCCCGTATGCGTTGCGAGGCGCGCTCGTCGGCGCGTGATTCGTTCGTGAGTGGCGCCCACGCGGGCGCGCCGCCGCTGATCGTCGTCGCGGGAGCCACCGCAACCGGCAAGACCGAGCTGGCGATCCGCCTCGCCGAGGCGATCGAACGCGACGGAGGCCCGGTAGCGATCATCTCGGCCGACTCGCGCCAGGTCTATCGAGGCCTCGACATCGGCACGGCCAAGGCGAGCGCCTCCGACCGCGCCCGCGTCCCGCACCACGGCCTGGACCTGGTTGACCCGGACGAGCCATTCAGCGTGGCCGACTTCGCCGAGCACGCCCGTGGCGTCCTGGCCGAACTCGCTGCCACGGCCGGCGTGGCCATCCTCGCCGGCGGAACCGGCCTCTACCTGCGCGCCGTCGGTCGCGGACTGGACACCGCGGCGCTTCCCAGCGACTCGGAGGTACGCGCCCGACTCGAGGCCGAGCTCATCGCCGGCGGCCTCGAACCCCTCGCCGAGCGCCTGCAGGCCGTCGCACCGACGCTGGCCGCCCGGGTCGAGCTGCGCAACCCCCGCCGGGTCGTCCGGGCGCTCGAGATGGCGGAGGTCGGCGGGGACGTGCTCCCGCCGCAGCCTCGGGGCTACCCGGGCCGGATCGTCTGGCTCGGCCTGGCCGTGGAACCGGGGCCCCACGCCGCCCGGATCGCGATCCGGGC
>JAUSJS010000028.1 GCA_030647575.1 Candidatus Limnocylindrales bacterium
CGCTCTGCTCCTCCGCCTGGGTGACCATCGTCTGAAGTGCCTGGACCTCCGGAGACGGCAAGCGCACCCTACTAGCAATTGCGTTGTAGTCCACGGCTCGACGCTCCGCGGCTTGAGCGGAGTTAGCAGCCAGGTTGCCCATGATCTTGGTCAGCTCGGCGCCCTTCGGTCTGACGATGGACGAGTCAAGAACCGACTTGATTGCGCCGGCGGTCAGGTTGGAGCCGGCCAGGCCCCTGATCTTGAGGTCTGGGCCAATCAGACCCCGGATCTTGGCGATGTCACGCCCGATCGCACCCGAGATCGGCGGGACACCTTTGTCGCCAAGCGCCTTGATCCGCTCGCTCAGCGCAGGCGGAGGCACCGGATCCTGATGGTCGTCGGTCGGGTTCATGTCGGGCATGGTACGACCCCCGTCGGCCCGTCGAGGCTGGCCGTCCGCAGACGGGATCGCGACGACGGGACCGGAGCAGGGGCCGTCAAGAGCCTACGCCGGTCGGCTGGTCTCTGGATAGGCACCCGCTTCCTGGTCGCCCGCGCGATGTTATTCGTCCGGCCGGCACGGCCAGGCGCCGCCAGCCAGCGTCCGGGTACCGCGGTGAGAAGGCCTCGGGTGCGAGGACCGTCGGTAACGCGGTCACTCCGCATTCATACCCCGATCGCCGCCGCAACCTGCCCCCACGTCCGATCGGCCTCCCCCTCCAGCCGGCGGAGATAAATCGAGGTCACGGCGAGCGAGCTGTGATCGAGGAAGCTGCTCACTGCCTCGATCGACGCCCCGGCATCGCGGCGGAGCTTGGCCGCCGTGTGGCGGAGGATGTGGAGCCCGGTCGGCGCGAGCCCCGCCGCCCGGAGGTAGCGGCGGAAGTGGGCGTAGAACGTCGCGCTCGTCACGCCGCGTGGGCCGGCCGCAGCCTGCCAGAGCGACGCGATTGGGTCCATCTCCGCCAACGGCAGACCAGCGTCGCCCAGCGTGGCGCAGAGCGCCTCGTAGGCGGGACGGGGCAGCTCCCGGCGACCGCGCTTGCCGCCCTTGCCTCTGTAGGAGTAGTACGCCGTCTCGCCCTCGACGCTGATGTCCCCGGCGGTGAGGCCGAGGACCTCGGCTCGGCGCCGGCCGGTGAGGACGAACGTGAGGAGGAGTGCTCGATCCCGCCGCCCGGCCACGGTGTCGGGGACGACGGCGAGGAGCCGGCGGACCTCGTCGGCACTCAGGCCCCGGGCGACGGCCTGGACGGTCCGTGGCCGCTCCAGGGCATCACAGGGGTTCGAGGCGGCGACGTTTATCCGGATGAGGAACCGGTAGTAGCTCGAAAGGCAGGCGATCCGGGCGCCGACGGTCACCGACGACGGCTCGCGACCCGAGGCGCCGATGCCGTGGGCCCAGGCGAGGACGTGGGCCGGGGTGACCTTCTCGGGTGATCCGACCCGCCCAAAGAACGGCCAGAGCATCCGGGCATAGCCCTCGACCGTTCGGTGGGAGCCGGATCTTCGTTCCTTCTCGGCCAAAAAGGCGTAGAGCGTTCGCTCCCAGCCATCGGCATCGTCGCGGGGGTTGGCGGGCAGCAGCTTCGGGTTCATCGGCGGGACCTCGTTGAGCGAAGTGGATGCCGACATCACTCACTCAAGTCGCCAGAAGAAGCAACACCATGCGCGGATCGTGGGACCCAAAGGGCGGTCCGGGTTTCCAACACCCAGGGGGTACCGGTCCCTGATATCGGTGCAACCTCCGCAAGCATGTGTATCAACTTGCTCCAGCAGCGCTACCCAATTGTCAAGAGAGACATGGTGCCAGGTGCCAGAATGGCCCAGTGGACCTTGTCGCTATCTTCCTGAGCGGATTGGGCGGTGCCGTGGTCGGATCGCTGCTGACCTACATCGGTGCGGCCATCATCGACAACGACCGACGAACCGAGGCCAAGCGGGGTGCGGCCCGAGCGCTCTACTTTGAGGTCGTCAACAACGCCGTCTACCTTCGGTCCATGTCTGAGGGTAGCGTGCCGATTCGCCATGTCCGGTCTGACACGTGGGAGGCGACACTGTCACAGGTTGCCAGTCTCCTCCAGCCATTCAAGCTCAAGACGGTTGCCCGTCCGTACTTCATGGCTGAGGCCGGGCGCCCAAACGTCGACGCCGCCATGGCCGTTAGCGCCTCCACTGACGACTTCCGGCGAGGTTGGGCTGACGATGCCGACATGTTCGATGCGGCGGCCGCCGTCCTCCGCGAAGCGGGATGGTCGGCGGACGAGCGCGAGGACCTGGCGAAGATGACCGAGCCCTAAACCATCCGGTATCTGCCGTTCAGTCGAAGAGCGCCCACAGGACCGCAGCGGACTGGAGCGCGATCCCAGCGATGATGATCACGAGCCCCGCAAGGGCCATCTTGACGCCGCCGGTCGCGATTGCCCTGTCGGCCGCCTCACGCTTCGCCGCCTCCTCGTCAAGCCCCAGCCCGAGGTCTGAGCGCACCCGGTCGATGGCGGTTCGCGACTCGTGCTTGACCTGGCCCACCTTGTCCAGCACGTGGCTGACCCGCCTGTCCAGCTCCCCAATGGCCGCGCCCTGGTCGGCCGGCAGGGCACCCCACGCGATCGTTAGCGCGGCCATGGCCGATCCGGTGCCCGTGGCTGAGCCGGCTAGAGCCACGGTACTAGGGCTCTTTCGCCACCGTTCCGGCAGACGAGCGCGCACCCCCGCGGCGACCGAGCGAAGCCGCGCCTTGGCCCGGCCCCACGCCGGCACCAGCGGGTCCGTCGGGTAGGCGCGCCACGTCTGAACGAGGCCGCGGACGGCGAGGCAGGTGCCGACCAACTGGAGCACCAGGCCGATCAGAACGGAAACGTTCTGCCACCAGATCACGGCGTCCCCTCCTAACTCCCTCTCCGCCCTCGTCGGCCCGGTCAGGGCTGGCCGGCAAGTCGCGATGAGCGCGCGGTAGAAGTCCGCGTCCCGGGCGACCGGAACGGCAAGGATG
>JAUSJS010000030.1 GCA_030647575.1 Candidatus Limnocylindrales bacterium
TCCCGGACCGTTCCGTTCATGTCGAAGGTGACCGGCGTGCCGATGGTCGAGCTGGCCGTCCGGATCTCGCTCGGCGCGACGCTTCCGGAGCTCGGCTGGGACGGGGGACTTCTGCCCCCGCCGTCGTTCGTCGCGGTCAAGGCGCCAGCGTTCTCGACCGCCAAGCTGCGCGGGGTGGATCCGTCCGTGGGCCCCGGCATGCAGTCAACCGGCGAGGTGATCGGGATCCACACGGACCCGCGAGTCGCCCTCGCCAAGGCGCTCTTGGGAGCGGCGCTCGTTCCGCCGCGGCCGGGCGAAGGCGGTGCCCTGGCGCTGGTGTCGATCGCCGACCGCGACAAGGGCACGCTGCCGCGACTGGCCGCGGCCCTGGTCAAGGCCGGCTACCGGCTGGCGGCGACTCCAGGCACCCGGGCGGCGCTGCAGGCGGCCGGCTACGAGGCGCGGGCCGTCGCCAAGCTCGGCGAGGAGCCGGATGTGGCACTCGGCGAGATCCCGATCCTGGGGCTCATCGCCTCCGGTGAGGTGCGCCTCGTCGTCAATACGCCGACGCCGCGCTCGGGGGCCGTCCGCGACGCCGCCGATATCCGCCTCGCCGCAACGGCCGAAGGGATCCTGTGCCTGACCGCGATGGAGACGGCGGTCGCGGCCGCCGAAGCCCTGGATCCGGCGATTGCCGGTCGCCTGGCGGACGTCAGATCGCTCGATGAGTGGGTGCCGCGCGGCGTCGTCGCGGTCTAGGCGTGGGGCTCGAGGCCGGTCCGGGCGTTGGTGTCCGGGAATCGAGCTCCCGGGCCGCCGTTCTGCCCAGAGGAACAAATCCCGGATGGAGGTGTCGGGCCGGGCAGCGGGCGCTGCTCCAACCGGCCCGATACGCCCAATTTGTGCGCGCCGAGGCCGATTCGTTCACTCAGCAGCCGCGCGACGGGGAATTCGGGCGGATTTCGTGCGTTCCGGACGCCGATCGGCCCACCCAGCGGCCCGGACGATGCGTATCTTGCGCAGTTTGTCCCTCCAGGAAGAACGCAGCGCTTTTCGCGGTCGGCGCCGTCCAGGCGCGCAGGAATCGAACCTCATCGACGATCGCCCTTGGGCCATATTTATCGACCAAGGGCAATGGGGCACTGGTGGCCGGCGGCGGCTGTGCTCGGCACGACCATCCGCTCCGGGGCGCACCGCACGGCGGGCCCCAGGCACTCGCCGGCGTCCATCGGTCCGCTTGTCAGGGGACAACGTTCCCGGCGCGCGCGCCCCGGCCCGGGGGGCCTGGGGTGCGGGGCCCCTAGCTCGGATTCACCACGATCGCCTGGCCGAGCGACCAGAGGGTCAGCGTCGTCAGCCCGACCATCACGACGGCCAGCGGGACCTGTCGCAGCCGGAGGCCTCCGGCGTCCAGCTCTGGCGGTGCTTGGGCGGCAGCCACGACATGGCCGCCCCAGGCGCCGAGCATGTGACCGCCGACCACCGCGGCGAGTTGCGCCGTCCAGACCAGACCCGGCGGCAGGAAGGCGCCACTCGGCTCGTGGAACGCGGTCCCGAACAGGTCCCACCCGCGCTGGAACGGATCCGAGATCGCGATCAGGATCCGCTGGCCGTCGATCAGCAGATAGGTCAGGTAGTGCGCGATCAGGTAGCCAAGCGCGATCGCGAGCAGGCCCGCACCGGTCGCCGCGGTCCCCACGGTCCGGGCGACCGCCGCCGCGGCCCCGACCAAGATCCCCAGGAAGCCCAGGAGCAGGACAGTCTTCTCCAGGATGCCTGGCGCTCCGAACAGGTCAAAGAAGATCTGGGTCTGCGACAGGCCGTCGAACAGGATCGACCCGACACCGAGCGCAATGAGCGTGACGTCAGCCCACGTCCAGCCGGGCTCCAGCAGGCCGCTGGCGAACGAGCGACGCCGGAGTCGCCCATCCTCACCGGCGAGGGCGAACGGTGCGAGCCGACCGAGCAGGCGGAACCAGACCGTGAAGGTCTCGCCCCGCGAACGCCAGCCGTCCCGCCCGAACTGGGCCATCATCGCGAGGGTGAAGGCCGTGTACCCGACGAGCACGATGAACAGCGTCGCCGGGCCGGCCAGCAGGACGAGCTCGAGCCAGACGAAGGCCGCGAATCCGATCGTGGCCGGCCAGCGGCCGAGCGACGCGGGGTAGTCCGCGGGGGCCCAGCCGCCGATGCCGAGCCGGCGCAGCACACCGGCACCCATATCGTGGAGCGTCGAGAACGGATCCAGGAAGTGCCAGACCGGCCCGACGATCGCTGACAGGATCGCCAGCCCCACCCAGCCATAGACCCACAGGAAGAGGGTCGAGACGTCGCCGTCGCTTGACCCGCCGGCGATCCCCTGGGCGATGATCCATGCCCAGCCGAAGAGCCCGATCGCCTGGAGGCCCCGGCGGACGATGGCCGGCGGGAGCGTCGCGAGGGCGCCGACCGCTGGTGGCGTGGCGCGAACGTCGCGGGTGATGACGAAGGCGAACGACAGCGCCACCGTCGTCGCGGCACCGACCAGGTAAACGGCGAGCGGCAGACGGCTCTCGTAGGTCGCGTTCAGGCTGTGCGCGGCCACGCTCGCCGGCACGGTCAGCCCGAGCCCGATCGCCGCGCTGACCGCCGCGCCGAGGCGTGCCCGCCAGTTCAGGGTCATCCGGACGACGTCGGGCGATTACGGCGGCTGAGGAGGTAGACGGCTCCCGCCCCAACGACGATCAGCGCAACGATGATCGGGAGGATGACGTCGCCAGCGCTGGTCGAGGCATCGACGGTGGGGGAGGGTTCGGCGCTCGGCGGCGGGCTGGCCGTTGTCGACGGTGCGGCGATCGGGGTCGCGGCCGCAGATGTGGTCGGCGAGGCGGCGGGTGCCGCGCTCGGGGGTGCGGTCGCCGGCGCGGGCGCCACGGTTAACGAGATCGTTCCGCGCTCGAGATCCGTGTCCTCGCCGACGCTGACCCACTTGATTTCGTAATCCCCCGGTGCGAGGACCGCGTCGAGCGTGATGGTCATCTTCGCGCCGGGCCCATCGACCGTGGCGGTCGCAACCAGGGCGTCCCCCGGGCCGAGCAGGTCAGCCTTGCTGCCATCGGCCAGCGGCGCCGAGAAGCTGAGGACGATCGGGCCATCGAACGGGGAGGGAACCGAGGCTCCATCCGCCGGGGTGGAGGTCTCCAGCTCCGCGTGCGCGGCGACCTCCGCAGGGAGGACCAGGACCAGCAAGGCGCCGATCAGCAGGGACCTGAGGCGGCCGCCGGCGCCGTTGGGGGGCATCATGGTCCCGCAGTGTACGCAAGCACGCGCGGCGGTGCCCCCTGCCGCCTGGCACCAGATCCGGGGGCCATCCGACCCGGTCGCCCGCCGCAACCCGCGGATGGGCGCAGGCGCTACGATCCTCCGCAACCGACCGATCGCGGCCGATGCCGCTCGAACCCTGAGGTCATGCGTGCCAACATTCGTCCCGGAGGTCGTGTTCAGCGACCAGCGCCTCGCCAACGGCCTGCGAGTCATCGTCGCCGAGGACCACCTCGCTCCGGTCGTCGCCGTCAACGTCTGGTACGCGGTCGGCTCCAAGCACGAGGTACCGGGCAAGACCGGCTTCGCTCACCTCTTCGAGCACGTCATGTTCCAGGGTTCGCGGCACGTTGCCAAGGCCGAGCACGTCGCCCTGATCCAGGCGGCCGGTGGGACGATGAACGGCTCGACCTGGCTCGATCGCACGAACTATTTTGAGACCCTGCCGGCCCACCAGCTGGAGCTGGGGCTGTGGCTGGAAGCGGACCGGATGGCCACCCTGCTCGACGCGCTGAGCCAGGAGAACCTCGACAACCAGCGCGAGGTGGTCAAGAACGAAAAGCGCTGGTCATATGACAACCGGCCGTATGGCTCGTGGCAGGAAAAGCTCCAGGCGCACCTGTTCCCGCCGGAGCATCCGTACCACCACCCGACGATCGGTTCGATGGACGACCTCGATGCCGCTTCGCTGGAGGACGTCAGCGCCTTCTTCCGGACCTACTACGCGCCGAACAACGCGGTCCTGAGCGTCGTTGGCGACGTCGAGACGGCGGATGTCCTCGCGGCGGCGGAGCGATACTTTGGGCGGATCCTGGCCAACCCGTCGATCCCGCCGCTCGGCGATCTCTCCCTGCCACCGACGCTCGGCTCCGAGCATCGTGAGACCGTCTACGACCGAGTCCCGCTGCCGCGCATCCACGTCGGTTTCCGGGCGCCGGTGTTCGGTGACCCGCGACTCGACGCCCTCGACCTGGCCGGGCAGATCCTGGCCGGCGGCAAGGGCAGCCGGCTCAATCGTCGCCTCGTTCGTGAGGAGCGAATCGCCCAGGACGTCACCCTGTTCACCCTCGGGTTCGTCGGTGGGGCGTCCGTCTGTGCCGGCTGGGCGACCGTCCGTCCGGGCATCGATGTCGCCCGGGTCGAGGCCGCCTTCCACGAAGAGCTGCGTCGCCTCACGAGGGAGCTGGTGAGCGACGACGAGCTGGCACGGGCGAAGGCCCTGACCGAAGCCGATGAGCTGGGTTCGCTCCAGCGCGTCGAGGAGCGGGCCGACCGACTCTCGATGTACGCGACACTGTTCGACCAGCCCGGATTGATCAATCAGATGCTCCCACGCTATCTCGCGGTCACGCGCGAACAGATCCGCGACGTGGCGAGGTCCGTCTTCCGCGTCGACAATCGGCTCGTCCTGACCTATCTGCCAGAGGGACCCTCGGCGGACGACGTGGCCCTCTTGCCCGACGGCGACGGGCAGGCCGACGACGAGGAGGCGGCGGCATGAGCACGACGCTCGACCCGCACAGCGAGGGCCCGGTGATCACCGAGCGGCCCCGCCCCGGCGCGCCGCGGACCTACGAGTTTCCGGCCGTCGTCGCCGACCGGCTGTCGAACGGGCTGATCGTCCTCATCGCCGATCTGCCGGGGCGACCGCTCGTCTCGGCGTCAGTCGTGATCCGCGGTGGGGCTGCGGAGGAGCTGGCGGCCGACGGCGGCAGCACCGTCCTCGCGGCGCGGGCCCTTTCCGAAGGGACCGAGGCACACGACGCGATCAAGCTCGTCGAGGCGGCCGAGCGGCTCGGCGCGTCGCTCCACGCCGACGCCGGCTGGGATGCGCTGAGCGTCAGCGTCGACGTCCCGGCCGATCGGCTCTCGCCGGCGCTCGAGCTCGTCGCCGAAGTCCTGTTGCGTCCCACCTTTCCGGCGCCCGAGGTCGAACGCCTTCGTGACGAACGTCTGAACGACCTGCTGCAGGCCCAGGCGGATCCCCGTCGACGCGCGGAACAGGCCTTCGCGGCGACGATCTACGCGCCCGCGTCGCCCTACCACCGACCGTCAGGCGGCAACCGCGACACGGTGGAACGGCTCACGTCGGACCATCTTCGCCGCGCCTACGAGCGTGCCCTGGATCCGCGGCGAGCGACCCTGGTCGTGGCCGGCGATCTCGGAGGCCAGCAGGTGCTTCCGCTCGCCGAGCGGCTGTTCGGTGGGTGGACGGGACCGTCCGATGGCCGGACTCACGAGCCCGTTGCGGTCGTCGACACGTCGGCGTCGGCTCGGCGAGTCGTTCATGTGGTCCACCGGCCAGGCTCGGTGCAGACGGAGATCCGGATCGGCCATCGCGGGCTGCCGCGCCGGATCCCGGACTTCCACGCGGTCTCGGTGATGAGCGCGATCCTCGG
>JAUSJS010000035.1 GCA_030647575.1 Candidatus Limnocylindrales bacterium
CGGCGCGCAGGATCTCGGCGGCGAGCCGCCCGACCATCCTCCGGGTCAGGTCTTCCGGCCCGACGATCGTCGGCGCGAGATGGACGGCGTCGAGCCCGTAACTGCGCCGGAGCGCATCGCCGGCCGGGCTCTCGACGGCCGTCGAGTCGATGATCCGGATCTCGACGATTCCCTCGGCCCTCGCGCGCTTGAGAAGCCGCGATACCTGCGGCCGGGTGACGCCGAGCAGCTCGGCGATCGAGTTCTGGGTCTCGCCCAACTCGTAGTAGAGGCGGCTGGCTCGAACCATCGTCTCGAAATCGCTCGAGGCCCGATCCGCGCGCACGTTTGTACTTAACAGATGTGCATCCACGGTCCGGCCATGATCTCGGCCGGCGATCAGGCTGTCAAGCAGCAAGAGGCCCGGACCGCACTGGCGGTCCGGGCCGGCAAGGATCGCGACGGAGCCGCGATCAGGGCATCGGGTTCAACCCGTGCTGATGAATGTGCTCGTAGCCCGTGTGCGGGGTACCCGCGTACGGGAACGCGGCCAGGAACGGCATATCGTTCGCGTCGACGCCGTCGCCGATAAGGTTGTTCGGGGAACGGTTCGGCACGCCGAGGACCGCGTTGAGCGTCGGGCCATAGCCCTCCACCACCGCGCGAAGCTCGATGTCCGTCACGTCGTCGAGCAGCCGGCGGCCGTTCGGGAACCCGCACAGGTCGCCCTCGAGGGCTCCGAGCCGGCTCGGCGTGCCGCCATCCGGGGAACCGAACACGCAGGCACCGGCCGCGTTTGGCTTGATCCCGGTGTTGACCCGAACCATGTCGGCCTGGGTATTGCCGGTCCGTGTGAACTGGAGTCCGCCCGGCACGATCTCCGAGGACGGGATGTTGAGCCCGGTCAGGAGGACCGCGACGAGATCCGCGCGGCCTGAGGTCGCCGGAGTGTCGAGGGCGTCGTACAGAACGTTGGCAACCGCGGCCAGCTCAGGTGCGAGGTAGTACTTGGCGAACTGGGAGTCGCCGGCCGGGGTCTGGCTGTTCCAGTAGTCCTTGGCCACGCGCGGGATGATCACCTCGTTGATGAGGGGATTGCCCAGCCGCGAAACCTGCACCCACTTTCCGGAGGCTTGGACGGTGCCGTCGCCATTCAGGGTGAGATGCTTCTGGCGGCTGGCCGCGGCCCACACGCCGAGGACGGCATCGGGGTCGTTCGGGCCGGACGGCAGGGCATGATCCTTGGTTAGTTGCTCGAGCGGGATCTGGAGGGCGATCGAGTTGGTGTTGAAGCCCCCGACGCCGTCGACGCCGGCCTCGTCCGGGAGCGAGATGGCATGGAGCGTGTTGAACGGTCGTAGACCGGCCAGGTCGAAGATCGAGCCGAGGTCAACGAAGAACGCGTCATCACGCTGGCCAGCGAAGACCTTGGTCCCATCTGGGAGCGTGTTCACCGCGACTGCGGCCAGGGCTGCATAGTCGGGCGTCGACCGCGGTCCGATGTTGGCCGGCGGAGTCGGAAGGTCGCTCCCGATGCGCGTCCCGTTTCGCTCGACGTTGTAGGTCTGTGGAGCCAGCCAGTTCTCGTCGGTCAGGCTGGTGATCGGGCCATCGTTGTAGAGGAAGGTCGGGATGCCGGCGAAATTCGTCGCCTTTGGCTGGGAGCTGAACCGAAAGTCGTAGCTCGCGTCCGGCCTGGCATCGCCGTTGTTGTCGATGTGGATTTCGTAGCGGACGGTGTCGTCGAACGGGAAGAAGTTCGGGCCGCCCGCCGGCTCCTGCAGCGGGATGTAGTTGGCGATGATCGTCAGGCTGTCGGGATCGTCCGGGCTGACGAACGCATACAGGTCGGTGTTGTCGGCGTTGGGATCGCCGCTGATGAGCGGCGCCTCCCGGTGGCTGGAGGCGAAAACGCCGGAGACCGACGTCGCTGCGATGAGGATGGCGCCGGCGAGGCCGGCCGATTTGACACGTGTGGACACAGATGGGCTCCTCGAGATCTGCTGGGCGAGCCAACCTCCGGCTCGCGTTGGGGGATGTCGGCGCTCGTGGGTCGCGACCACCAGGACCGATCACCACTAGATTCGCTCGGCAGCGCGAAACGGATGACCGGTCCAGGCGCGAATCTTCCGGGCGCGCCCCGCCGATCGCGGGCGGCGGGTGGCCTCCGAATCGAAACAGCCCGGGCAGGTGCCCGGGCTGTTCTCGTCGCCGTGGGCGACGGTTCAAGGCATGGGGTTCGGGCCAGCCTTGTGGTGGGTGTGCTCGTAGCCGGCATGCGGCGTCGGCGCATACGGGAAGGCCGACAGGAACGGCATGTCGTTGTCGTCGACTCCGTCGCCGAGCAGGTTGTTCGGGGTTCGGTTGGGCACGCCGAGGACGGCGTTGAGGGTCGGGCCGTAGCCCTCCACCAGGGCTCGAAGCTCGATGTCGGTGACGTCGTCGAGCAAACGACGGCCGTTCGGGAAGCCGCACAGGTCGCCATCGATGGCGCCCAGCCGGCTCGGCGTGCCGCCGCCAGTCACCCCGAAGACGCATGCCCCGGCGGAGTTCGGCTTGATCCCGGTGTTGACCCGAAGCAGGTCGGCCTTGGTCGCGCCGGTGAACGTGAACTGGAGGCCGGTCGGGACGGTTTCGCTCATCGGGATATCGATCCCGGTCAGCAGGACCGCGACCAGATCGGCACGGTTTGCGGTCGCCGGAGTGTCGAGCGCGTCGTACAGCACGTTGGCGACAGCGGTGATCTCAGGAGCCAGGTAGTACTTGGCGAACTGCGCGTCAGCGTACGGCGGCTGCGCGTTCCAGGCGTCCTTCTTGTTGCGCGGGATGATCACCTCGTTGATCAGCGGGTTGCCGAGGCGCGAAACCTGCTGCCACGGGCCCGACGTGCTAACCGTGCCATCGGCGTTGAACATCCGGATCTTCTGGCGACTCGAGGCGGCCCAGATGCCGAGCACGGCGTCAGGATCGTTCGCGTCGGTCGGCGCCTTGCCGTCCTTGGTCAGGAGCTGGAGCGGGACGCGGATGGCGATCGCGTTGGTGTTGAAGCCGCCGACCCCATCGACGCCGGCAGCGGCCGGGAGCGGGATGGCGTGGAGGCCGTTGAACGGGCGCAGTCCGGCCAGATCGAAGATCGAGCCGAGGTCCACAAAGAACGGATCGTCGCGCTGGCCCGCGAACAGCTTGGTGCCGTTGGCGAGCGTCTTGACGGCACCGGCCGCGGTAGTCGCGTAGTCCGGCGTCGAGCGTGGCCCGATGTTGGCCGGCGGGGTACGGACGCTGCTCGCGATGATGACGCCGTTCCGGTAGGCGCTGTAGGTCTGCTTCGCGAGCCAGTTCGCGTCGGTGACACTGGTGATCGGCCCATCGTTGTAGAGGAAGGTCGGGATGCCCGCGAAGTTCGCCGTCTTCGCCTTGGTCTTGAAGCGGAAGTCGTAGCGGATGTCCGTCTTGGCATCGCCGTTGTTGTCGATGTGGATCTCGTAGCGGACCGTCGGATCGAACGGGAAGTAATTTGGGCCGCCGGCCGGCTCCTGGAGGGGCACGTAGTTGGCGATGATTGTCAGGCTGTTCGGATCGTCAGGGCTGACGAACGCGTAGAGATCCGTGTTGTCGGCGCTGGGATCGCCGCTGATCAGCGGCGCCTCGCGGTGACTGGAGGCGAAGACGCCGGTGATCGACATCGTCGCGATGACGACCGCGCCGATGATGGCGGCCGCCCTGGAACGTGTGGACATGGAGTTCTCTCCCGGTACTCGTGCTGACCGAGGCCCCTCGTCCCTCTCCGGGCCCCGTGTTGACATGTCCAGCTGGGCGCGTCGCGACCAACGCCCGATCGCTGTCGCCGGTAGTTCGCGCCGAACCGCCGCTTGGATGAATGGCGGTCCGAGAACGTCGCGGGTTAGTCCGGCAGCGTCGCCAGGAGGCGGCGTGCCTCGCGTGCTCCGGTGGCCGAAAAGCCGGGGTCCGTCTGCAGGGCGAGCTCGAGGTCGCGGCGCGCCGCCGAGGCCTCCCCGAGTGCCGCCTCGACGGCACCGGCGTGGTATCGCAGCAACGGGTCCCGAGATCCCAGGCGGAGCGCCTCATCGACGTATGGCGTCGCCTCGGCGTCTCGCCCCAGTCGATGGAGGGCCCAGGCTAGGGCGTCCGCGGCGCGAACGGTAGGTGCCGCGTCGCGGGCCGCCTGGGCAAGGCTCAGGGCTCGACCCGGGTCGCCGTGATCCGCTTCGAACAGGGCGAGATCCAGGTCCACGACGACTCCACTGGCCTCGAAGAGCTGGATCTCCGCCCTGGCCAGGGCGAAGCTGCGGCGCGCGTCCTCGGCCCGGCCGGCCGCGTCCTGCGTGTCACCGAGTGCGATCACGTACTCGGGCAGCGGCACGATCTCCGACGCGCGCTCGAGGAACTCGATCGCCTCGTCGAGCTTTCCTGCCCCGACGGCCAATCGAGCCTGGCCGGCCAGCGACGGGGCGTGCGCGGGCACCAGATCGAGCGCGGCGCGGTACGCGTCGGAGGCGCTCGCCGGTTCGCCCGAGTAAACGAGCAGGTTTCCGAGGAGAGCCTGGACGTACGCCGTGTTCTCCGGCGCGAGACCAGGCGATTCCGCGGCCAGGCGCATGGCACTCAGCGCGATGTCCAGCTTGCCGCGCAGCTCGGCGAGGTACGAGACGCGGGCGAGCGTGGACAGGTCGGTGCTCAGGGCGAACATTTCGGCGGCCTCGGCGTCGGCCTCGTCGTAGCGCCCGAGCTCGACCAGGGCGTCCACGATCACCGCCCGCGCCGCGGCCAGGGTCGGCGACAGCTCGGCGGCCTGCCGGCCCGACTCGAGGGCGTCGGCGAACTCGTGCTTGCCGAGTTGCAGGCCGCCGATGCCGACCAGCACCAGGGCGTCATCGGGCGCGAGCATCCTAGCGGCCTCGAACGCCGCGGCCGCCGGCTCGTAGAGCGAGGGATCGGCGGTCTCGCGGACCCGCTGCAGAAGAGCGAAGCCGAGGTCGCGCTGCGAGTCGGCGTCGTCCGGATTCGCGGCGACGGCCGCCAGCAGTCGTTCGATCTCAGTCTGAGTGGGCGAGGTTGGCGCTGGGGAGCCGGACGGAGGCGATGGGGCCGGCGTGACGCCGGAACCAGGTGGCGGTGACGTCGCCGCCGCGCTCGAGGCGGGAGCGGCACTGGGGGTTACGTTCGACGCGCAGCCCGCGACGAGCATGGCGCCGATGAGCACGGCGGCGGGCAGCAGGCCTCGGCGGGTGTCGGGGGACGGCATCACGATCCTGTATTCGTGGACCCGGGCCTAGCGGATGACGGGCGGGCGTGCCTCAGCCGGCGCTCAGATGACGCGACCCGGGTTGAGGATGCCGAGCGGGTCGAGCGCCGCCTTGATCGCACGCATGAAGCGGACTGCGTCCGGGCCTCGCTGGATCTCGAGCCATTCGCGCCGGGCGACGCCGATGCCGTGTTCGCCGGTGACCGTGCCGCCGAGGTCGAGGGCCGCGCGGTAGAGGTCGGCCTGGACGAGCTTGGTCACGGCCTCGGCCCGTGGGTCGCCGCGATCGAAGACAAGATCTGGATGCAGGTTGCCGTCCCCGGCGTGCCCGAAGGTCCCGATCCGCACCTCGTGTTTGGCAGCGATCCGCTCGATGGCGCGGAGCATGTCCGGGACCCGGGCGCGCGGGACGCCGATGTCCTCCATCCGGACCTCACCGAGCCGTTCCAGCGCGTAGTGGGCGGCGCGGCGTGCCTGGCGCAGCCAGTCGGCTTCCTGCTCGTTGGCCGCGCGGATCACATCGGTCGCTCCGGCGGCCCGGCAGGCGACCTCGGCCCGCTCGAGCTCGTCGGCTGCGGCACCCGCCGGCATGTCGGACTCGAGCATCAGCATGGCCGCCGCCGTCCGATCGAGACCGAGCTGGTGCATGTCGTCGACGGCACCGATGGTGAAGCGGTCCATCAACTCGAGCGTCACCGGCGACAGGCCCGCGGCGGCGATCCCCGCCACCGCGGCACCCGCGCTCTCGAGGGTCGGAAAGAAGACAAGCATCGTCGAGCGCGGCGGCGGAGCCGGGCGGAGTCGCACGGTTGCCTCGGTGATGAGCCCGAGGGTGCCCTGACTGCCGACGATCAGGTGGGTCAGCGAGTAGCCGGCCACGTCCTTGACGTTCTTGCCGCCGGTCCGGATCACCGTGCCGTCGGCCATCACGACCTCGAGCGAGAGCACGGAATCGCGGGTCTGGCCGTACTTCACGCAGCACAGGCCACCGGCGTTGGTCCCCAGGTTGCCGCCGATCGTGCAAATCTCGAAGCTGGCCGGGTCAGGCGGGTAGAAGAGACCCACCTCGGCGACGGCCGCCTTCAGCCGTGCGTTGATGACGCCCGGCTGGACGACGGCGACCAGGTTCTCGCGATCGATCTCGAGGATCCGGTCCATCGCGGTAAAGGCGATGGTCAGGCCACCTTCGATGCCGGCAGAACCACCCGAGAGTCCGCTGCCTGCACCGCGCGGCACGACCGGGACGCGCAGTCCGCCCGCGATCCGAACCAGCTCGGCGACCTGGGCGGTCGTGGTCGGCAGGGCGACGGCAGCGGGCAGACCGGTGTGGAGATAGGCCGTCTCGTCGGACCGATGGCTCTCCCGATCGACCGGATCGGTGAGGAGCCGGAGCTCCGGAAGGCGCGCCCGGATGGCGTCGATCAGCGGGCCTGTGCCGACGGTTGGCTCGGTCGGGCCGGTCATGCTCGAGAGTCTACGCGGCGCTAGGATGACCGTGATGGCCCGCGTCCCGCGCCGCCCGGCCGCCCTGCTGGCCGTGGTCCTGGCGGTCCTCACGGCCGCCGCCCCCTCCCCCGCCGTGCCGCTCGCGCGCGCCGCGTCACCGGTCGGTGCCGGTCAGATCGTGCCCGGGTCGGTGGGACGCTCCAGCCTCGAGCTCGATGCCGTCTATCGCGCCAACCTGAAGCTCAGCTGGGCGAGCCGGGCGATCTGGGTCGACTCGACCGCGGTCATCACCAACACCTCGGGCGCCGAGATCGACCGGGTCGAGCTGAATACGATCGCCGCCCGCCTCGGCAACATCCGGCTGCGGCCGGTCACGGTCGACGGCGTCGCCGTCCGGGCGTCGATCAGCGGCCAGACCATCCTGGTGCCGCTCGGCGGCGTCCTGCCGGTCGACGGCGTGACCCGGATCCGGGTCAGGTTCTCGGCTCGACTCAGGAGCGATCTCGAAGGGTCCGACTGGCTGTTCACGCGAACCAATGGGATCGCAGATCTGTACCGCTGGTTGCCCTGGGTCAGCCGGCGGGTCACCTTCGAGCGACCGAACCACGGCGACCCGTTCGTGACGCCGACAAGCCGCGACGTCCGAGTCCGGATCACGACGGACCGCCGGCTGGTGCTGGCGACCACCGGGGATCGCGTCTCCGTCAGCCCGGACGGCCTGACCCAGACCTTCGCGGCCGAGAACGTCCGCGACTTCACGGTCACCGCCGCCACCGACTACCAGACACGGGAGCGGGTCGTCGGCAGCACCACCGTGCGAGTCTGGTTCAGGCCGGGGACGCGGGGCGCGGCGTGGCTCGACGCTGGGGCCGATGCCTTCGCCGCCCTGGAGGAGCGGCTCGGGCCGTACGGGTACCCGACCTTCAAGGTCGTCCAGTCGGCCGGCGGGGCCGGGATGGAGTCGCCGGGCTTGATCTGGATCCCGACCGGGACCGCGGCCGTCAACCTTCGCTACCTCGCCGCTCACGAGACGGCCCACCTATGGTTCTACGGGATCGTCGGCAGCGACCAGGTGCGCGAGCCGTTCACCGACGAAGCCGCCGCCGACTTCGCCGCCCGGTCGGTCCTCGGCATCCACCGCGCCAGCCGCTGTCCAGCGGCCCGGCTGGACCGCTCGATCTACGACTATTCCGCGCGCTGCTACTTCGAGACGGTCTACATCCAGGGCGGCAACCTGCTCGACGATGCCCGCCAGCTGATGGGCTCGGATGTGTTCTGGGCGGCGCTGCGCGGGTACGTGGAGGCGAATCGGCATCGACTGGCCGCGACGTCAACGCTCCTGCGGACACTGGACGACGCCACGCCGCTCGATCTGGCCGGGCTGCTGTTTGCGCCGAGGTTCCCGCGGATCTATTAAGGGTCGGAGGCCGCGGGCCGGGCGCCGGGCGCGGGCCGGGCGCCGGCCGCGGGCTGGCACCGACTCTCCCCGACCACGCCGAAAACGGCGTAACTGCCATCCGGGGGCTGCAATGGCCAATCTCGGGCCGCTGTTGGACGGAATCAGGTGCCTCGACCGGCTCAGCGCGCCGAACCTGCGCGTGGAGATCGGCCCTGTGAGCTCGGTTGCCCGCCGGGTTCGGCCATAACAGCCCCACCATGGAAGTTCCGCCAAAACCGCCGATCGCCGACAGGGTCGGCCCTGCCGCAAGCCAGCCGGCCCTGCCGGGCCGCTCGCCAGTGGGACAGGCCCTCTCTCGTCACCGAGCCCGGCCGCTCCCCATCCGTCGATCAGCCGCGAGGGCCTGCGGCATCTGCCGGAACGGGTCGGGGAGGATCGGTCGCCAGGCGCGCCACCCCGCCACCAACCAGCGCGAGACCAGCCGCTCGCGAGCGCCCCACGGCAGCCCGTAGGCCTCGCGGACCTCGGGCGGAAGCAGGCCGACCGCCGGCCACAGGGTCCAGGCATAGGCGCCGAGCGGCACTCGAGCCAGCAACGGACGTAGCGCCGAGCCGAATGGCAACCATGCCGCGAGCGGCGCGAGCGGCGGCCGCAACACCGCCTGGCCCAGCTCCCGGGCGACGGCTGAGACCCGCACCGGCCCGCCCGGCCCGAGCATGTCGGCGACGTACGTCTCGAACCCCTCGAGATCGGCCGGCAGCAACCCATCGGGCAGCCCGAACGCCCGACCGATCGGGCGCGTCTCGGCATAGAACGCGGCCCGGCGGTCGCGCGACAGCGGCTCGAGCCAGGCGTCGTTGGCGACGAGCGTCGAATCGATCAGGGTGGCATGGACCCACAGCGACAGCTCCGGGTCGCGGGCCGCGTAACCATCCCCCACGATCCCGCGATGGAGCGCGTTCAACCGCCGGATCTCGGCGCGCGCCGCGGCCGTCGTGCCGTACACGATCGTCAGGTAGCTGCGCAGCGTGGCTGCCAGCCGACCCCACGGGTCCGCCCGGAAGTTCGAATGCTCGTCGACGCCGGCCGCGACCGCCGGGTGCGCGATCTGGAGCAGGAGCGCGCGCGGGCCGGCACCGAGCAGCAACATCGCCTCACGGTTGAGCCGCCACGCCTCCGACGCCGGGCCGTACAGCCCGCGATCGGGCGAGTGCCCACCCCGAGGCTCGGCGCTGCCGATCATCCGAACGGCCTCCGCTCGCGTATCCACCGGGGCAAGATATCGGACCACGCCGAATCGAACACCGACCGCAACTGGAGGGACGCCCGGGATGGCCGCTGGGACGCGCTGGGGCAAGGACTTCGACCCCGATAAGCTGGCGACGCTTGAGACCCGGATGTGGAAGGCCTACTACCGCCGCCAGCCCGCCCGCCTCTTCATCCTGCTCATCAAGGCCCTGCGCGCGCAGGCCCAGGTCTCGTGGCCGCGAGCCCTTCGCGCCAGCCTGCTGCTGACCCGCGCCGCGGCGGGTTTCGCCCGCGCCTCGGGTGACTACGAGCGCTTCGCCCCCGACATCGGGCGAGGCTACCGGATGCTCGGACTCCCGGACCACGTCGACGTTGAGGCCGTCGCCCGCCATGAGCTTCGCTGGTGGGTCGTCGGTCGCGAGATCGGCCTGTCGGCCGGCGAGGCGGCCGGCGACGCCATCACCGACCTCTACGCCAGCCTCTACGACCTGCCCAGGGAGCGCGTGGCAGAAGCCGGTCGGCTGCGCGGCCTCGCTGCCGAGATCCGCGACAGGGGCGCGAACGATGACCCCAACGGGCCGACGGGGCCCGGAGCTACCTACTGGCCGGAGGTCGCCCGTCTCCTCCGTGATTCGTATCGAAGCCTTCGCGTCGCGCTCGACCAGGCCGACGCGACCGCTGCGCTCGCCGTCTAACGGTCGTCGGGGCGACGCCCCACGACCCACCAGGCGACCGGGAAGATCCCGGCGGCGACCGCCAACTTGGCCGCATCCCAGACGAGGAAGGGCGTCAGCCCGTAGGCCACCGTCTCCTCCATCGAGTAGCCACCGACTACCGCGAGCCACGGCAATCCGACAACGTAGATCAGCGCATTCCCGATAAACATTGCGCCCAGCGAACCCACGATCTGGCGATCCCATCCGAGCTCTGCCAGACGACCGACGATGGCTGCAGCGAAGACGAACCCGACGAGGTAGCCGCCGCTCACTCCCAGAACGACATCGGTGCCCTCTCTGCCCTGGGCGAACACGGGCAGACCGATGGCGCCGATAAGCAGATACAGACCGAGGGAGAGCCCGCCCCTCCGAAATCCGAGAGCCGCCCCAGTGGCCAGGACCCCGAATGTCTGGCCGGTGAACGGTACTGGCTCAATCGGAACATAGATTTGCGCGCAGATGGCCACGAACAGGACGCCGAGCAGGATCAGCGCGACGTCGCGAACCCGGGAATTGACTCGCTCCCCGAGCCGGATCGGGACCAGGAAGTCGGCGATGGTCAGGCCGTGTTCCTCGGCCGTCGACCGGTCGAGTCTCGGGATCGCGAGCGTCATCGAAACTCCGCTTCGGAGGTCACCCCAGGGGTGACGGGCCGCAGCGAGTCTAGCATTCGGTCAGTCGAACTGGACAGCCCGGACGATCGGAAGCCCGGCGGCCAGGCGGGCCGGGTAGGCCGCCGCGAGCATCGCAACCGACACGCCCAGGGCGATCGTCAGGCCAACCACCTGCCAGGGAATCCCGGCGGCCAAGTCGAGCCGGCCGCCGGCGAGGACGACCATCAGCGCCCCGACCACCAGGCCGAGCACGACCCCGAGGAGGGCGCCGGCCAGGCCCAGGATCCCGGCCTCGACCATGACCGCGCGCCACACCTGGCGACGGGTCATGCCGGCAGCGCGCAGGACACCGATCTCGCGCACGCGCTCGATCACGTTCATCGTCAGCGTGTTGACGATTCCGAGGGCGGCGATCAGCACGGCAACCGCAGCGAGCGCGTCGAACAGTCCGAAGATCCGCCCGAGCGCGTCATCCACGGCGCCCTTGATCCGATCGAGGGTCACGAAATCGAGCGCATAGGTGGTGGCGACATCGCGAAGCGTGTCGCGAGCACCGGCGGGGGCATCGGCCGCGAAGCGCACCGCGAAGGAGTCCGCCCCGGCGACCCCGAGTGCCATCGCGTCGTCCCAGCCGACGAGCAGCGCCTCGCCGCTGGAGCCGGGAATGGACCGCTCCACGATCCCGGCGACCCGCAGGTCCAGCGCGTCGCCGCTCGCGGTCGGGACCGTCAGCACCTGGTCGACCGCGAGCCCGAGTCGCGACGCAAGGCCGGCCGGCACGATGGTGGCGCCACCGGCATCGATGGCGGCCAGGGCCGCCGCTCGATCACCCGCCGTGAAGCGCAGCCGGCCGTCTGCCGCCAGATCGGCGCCGACGACGGCGGCGGCGTCCGTCCGGGCTCCGTCCAGCGCGATGTCGAAGGTGGCGATCGGACTGATCCGGGCAATGGTCGGGACACTGGCGTGGATCTCCGCCTCGATCCCTTCGTCCGCGGCGACCGGCCGGATCGAGGTCAGGACCAGCTCACCTGGGATGACGTCCGAGATCCAGGCCCCGGCGGCCGCCCGGGCATGTTGACCAACGCCGCCGAGCGCCACGATCATCCCGAGTCCGATGGTCAACGCCCCGAGGGTGAGGGCCGTCCGGCTTGGGTCACGAATCACGGACGCGCGCGCGAGCCGCTCCTCGAGGTGCAACACGAGCCCGAACGGGATCCCCGCGACTCGGGCCACCACCGGCAGGACGATCGGGATGAGCAGGGTGCCGGCGAGCAGGATCGCGTAGACAACGAGCGACTGGACGACGCCGGCGCCGCGCGGGGCCACGAGCAGGCCGACGAGCGTGACGACGACGAAGACCGCGGCCAGCCAGCGTAGCCTGGCCCGCCTCGCCGAGGGCAGGTCCAGACGGGCCTTGAGTGCCTCGACCGGCGGGATTCGACCGGCCCGCCGGGCCGGTTCGAGCGCCGCGGCCAGGGTCACCCCGACGCCGACGAGGAAGGCAGCGACCCAGGAATCGGGCGGGATGGCGGGCTGTTCCAGCGTCACCGAGCCAACCGTTCGAACGTAGGCGACCATCCCGGCCGCCAGGAGCGCCCCGAGGCCGACGCCAGCGAGCGATCCGACCACCCCGAGTACAAACGCCTGGGTGAGCATGAACCGGGTGACCTGGCGGCGGGTCGCGCCGGCCGCCCGCAGCAGCCCCACGTTGCGGACCTGCTCGACCACCGTCATCGACAGCGTGTTGAACACCAGGAACGCTCCGGCGAACAGGGCGATCGCCGCGATCAGGGCCGTGGTCGCCTGGAACGAGGACGTGGAAGCGCGCAAGGCGACGGCGATGTCCTGGGGCGAGGACAGGACGTACGGCTCGATGACGAGGCGCCCTTCGAGCGCGTCGGAGACGACGCCCGCGTCGGCGTCGCTCGCCAGCCCGAGGTCGATGCGGGTCACGCCGGGCTCATCGAAGACTTCCTGGGCGGTGCGCAGGGGGACGACCACCGTGCGTCCGAGGGCACCGCTCAGCGGCCCGTCGCCCGCAAGGATGCCGATGATCCGGTAGCCGATCCGGTCACCGGCGCCCTGCATCGCCAGGGGCGCGCCCACGGTCAGGCCGTCCTCCCTGGCCAGTCGTTCGGAGATGAGGGCGCTAGGTTCGTCCTGTTCGCGCAGCGGCGACCCCGCGACAAGGGAGAGATCGTGCAGCCGCGGTTCCGCCGCGGGGTCGATCCCGAGGACCGTGACCGGCGCCCGGAGGCGCCCACCGGCGTCGATATCGGCACTGAGGTAGGTGCGCCGCTGAAGTGCCGGGGCAACGACCGCCACGCCGGGCGTCCCGGCGATGATCTCGACGGTCTCGCGGGTGAGGCCGGTCTCGCCGAACGCGGCCACGCGCAGGTCGGTCCGCCCGACCTGATCGCGAACCGCGCTGGTGACGGCCGCCTCGATGCCGGCATTGGTGGCGAGGCCCGCCAACAGCACCGCGGTCCCGAGCGCGACGCCGAGGGCGCTCAGCAGCGAGCGCAGCGGTCGTGCCAGGAGGCTTCGCCAGGCCAGGCCGGTCAAGGACACCGTGCGGGTGACCTACAACCCGAGCTGGGCGAGCCGGGCGATGAGAGGCGTCGCTTCGTGCGTGTCCCGCCGGCCGAGCTCGATCGTCTCGCGGATCCGCCCGTCCCCCACCACCAGGACCCGATCGGCATACGCGGCTGCCTTTGAATCGTGGGTCACCAGGACGACCGTCTGGCCGCGTTCCACGCACGACCGCCACAGGGCATCGAGGATCTCTGTGCCCGTCGTGTAGTCGAGATTCCCGGTCGGCTCGTCCGCGAAGAGGAGTGCGGGACGGGTGACCAGCGCACGAGCGACGGCGACTCGCTGCTGCTCGCCGGCTGACAGCTGGTCCGGCTTGTGGTGCTCCTTGCCGGTCAGGTCGACCAGCTCGATGACATCGGCAATCCGCTCGCGCAACTCGCCACGGCCCGGATCGCCGCCGGCGATCGTGAACGGCAGAGCGACGTTCTCCAGGACGTCCAGCAACGGGATCAGGTTGAACGACTGGAAGACGAACCCGGTCCTATCGCGTCGCAGCCGGGTCGCCTGGTCGTCTGACAGCCGGCTGATCTCATGGCCCTCCATGACGACCTCGCCGGACGTCGGCCGATCCAGCCCGCCCAGCACCTGGAGCAGCGTGGACTTGCCCGAGCCCGACGGGCCCATCAAGGCGACGAACTCGCCCGCCTGGACGGACAAGGAGACGCCACGCAACGCCTCGACCGTGGTCGAGCCGAGCGGGTAGGTCCGGGTGAGATCACGCGCCTCGAGAATAACGGTCATGGTCTGGAGTGTACCCGCCGGTACGGTCCTCTCAGGACCTCTCAGGAGCCGCGCTCAGACCCTGATGCCAGGTCTAGCCCCCGAGGAAGAGACCGGCCACGCCGGTGACGATCACGTCGAGCAGGCTCCGCGACGACCCGCCTTCGACGACGCGCAGCGCAATCGGCGGCGTTTCAGGGGTGGGCGTCGGGGTGGGCGTGGATGAGGGGGTGGGCTCGGGCTCGGGCGAAGGTGTCGGCTGGGGAGTCGACGAGGGTGTCGGTTCCGGGGTCGGAGTCGGTGTGGGATCGGGAGTCGGTGTGGGATCGGGGGTCGGTGTGGGATCGGGGGTCGGCTTCGGTGTCGGCGTCGGCTTGGGCGTCGGCTTCGGCGTCGGCTTGGGGGTCGGAGCCGGAGTCGCGCTCGTACCGCACGTTTCGGCGAACAGGACCGTCCACATCTTCTTGTCGCCCGGTCCCTTGTACGCTCCGACGCCGATCACGTCCCAGGACGAACCCAGAATGTTGGCGCGGTGGCCGGACGAGTCCATGAACATCTGGTGGATGGCGGCCGTGGCCTGGTCGTCGGGATACGTGTTCCAGCCGATGTTCTCGCCTGCGAGCTTGTAGCAGTACCCCGACGCATCCAGCTTGTCGAAGACCTTGCCGTAGCCGGGGATCGCGTGGCTGAAGTAGTCGCGCTCGATCATGTCCTGGCTGCGCCATCGCGCGATCGAGGTCAGGGCCGAGTCCACCTTGAGCGCCTTGAGCCCGGCGCTGGCCCGGCTGCGGTTGGTCAGGGCGATCAGCTCGGTCTCGGACGAGGCGTCGAATGAGTTGCCGTCCCAGGCCAGGCTTGCGGCAGGCGAGGCGAGGGACGCGACGGACGTGAGCCCGAAGAGCAGCGCGATCGCCAGCGCCAACCGGCGCGTCGTGCGGTGAGTGGCGGGGCTCGCTCCGAGCGACATGCGGTCCGGGATCTCCGTGCGCAACCGGCAGGGGGTCCGATGCTGGAGTCACCCTAGGTTCCAGATGGCTCTGAGTCCTTCGTGCGATGGTCCGGGTGGGCGGGGTTCGGTGGTACCGGCGGGTTGGGACGGGTCTCGGGGCCTTCGGTGCGGTCCGGTGCGTCGGGTGGCGGTCCCGCGCGCTGTTTCGCGCGGCTCACCG
>JAUSJS010000037.1 GCA_030647575.1 Candidatus Limnocylindrales bacterium
GAGCTCGGCGAGCTGTTCGACGACCGCCTGCTGACCGGGGGACGGCCGGCGCGGAATCGTGTGGAGAATGACGATGACGGGGGCACTCAGCTCCGCAACGAGGTCGATGATCTCGCAGCCGTCATCACCTCCGAAGATCCCGAACTCGTGCTGGACGACGACGACGTCGAACTCGTCGAGCGCGGCGACCGCGGCCTCCCGGGAGGCCGCGGAGCCGGCGACGAGCTCGCCGACGACGTCGGGGGACAACGACGCGCGACTAGGCTTGTCGGCGCAGGCGAGGACGCCGAAGCGACAGGCGGGCGCGGCCGAGACCACCGCTTTCGCCAGCGACGCCGTGAAGGTCGCGATCCCGCACTTCGTCGGCGGATAGGTACCGACGAAGCCAACGGAGAAATCCCGGACACCGAATCGCGTCAAAGCTCAGCTCTCCTGCTCGAAGGGCGTGTCCTCATCGACGAGCCCTTAGGCTTGGCCTCGCACGCCACTCTTCGGAGGCGCGACGCTCACGCTCCGAGTCACGACACTTCCCTCGAACGGCGCTCTTCGTCGGATGGTGCTCCTCAACACCGTAGCGCGGCGCCCGCTCTCCGCATCGGTGGATTTCCCGATAGCGCCGCGGCGGCGCATCCTGTCGGTGGAGGGCGGGAGCTACCCTCACTGTGTGATGTCGTCTCCGGCCCTCGTGGCCAACCAGCTCCGGGTGGCGATGCTTGCCCCGATCTCATGGCGGGTGCCCCCGCGTCACTACGGGCCATGGGAGCAGTTCGTGTCCCTCCTGACCGAGGGGCTGGTCAGCCGGGGAGTCGACGTCACCCTGTTTGCCACGGCCGACTCGGTAACCGGGGCGCGCTTGGTGGGGACCGCCCCGACGGGATACTCCGAAGATCCAGGGTTGGACCCGAAGGTCTGGGAGGGCCTTCATATCTCGGCGGTGTTCGAGCGAGCCGAAGAGTTCGATGTAATCCACAACAGCTTCGACTTCTTGCCGCTCAGCTACAGCGGCCTGGTCGCGACGCCGGTCGTCACCACCATTCACGGATTCTCGTCTGAGCGGATCGTGCCTGTCTTCGAGAAGTACAACACGCGCGGGTACTACGTGGCGATCAGCGACGCAGACCGGCACGAGAAGCTCGACTACGTGGCCACGATTCACCATGGCATCGACATGCAGGAGTTTGAGGTGGGGCCGGGGCCGGGCGACTACTTGCTTTTCTTCGGGAGGATCCATCCCGAGAAGGGGACCGCCGAGGCGATCGAGGTGGCCAAACAGGCTGGCATGCCGCTGACCATCGCCGGGATCATCCAGGACCATGATTACTTCGAGCGGTTCGTGGAGCCCCGGGTCGACGGAGAGCGGGTCAGGTACATCGGCCCGGTGGGTCCCGACCGCCGCGGCGACCTGCTCGGCGGGGCACGGGCGCTCTTGCACCTCGTCAACTTCGACGAGCCGTTCGGCTTTAGCGTTGTCGAGGCGATGGCGTGCGGAACGCCGGTGATCGCCCGCTCGCGCGGATCGATGTCCGAGATCGTCCGCGATGGTGAGAACGGCTTCCTGGTCAGCTCCCTCGACGAAGCGGTCGTAGCGGTCCACGCGTCGGGCGGTATGGACAGGATGGCGGTGCGCGCGTCGGTCGAGCATCGCTTCGACTCCAACCGGATGGTGGACGACTACCTCGCCGTCTATCACCGGGTCGTGGAGCTCCATCGGACAAGACGGGCCGACGAAGGAAATGCCCGCTGACCCCGGTGCCGAATCGGAGCGAGCGTTTCCGGGTCGGCGTCAACTACTGGCCGGCTCGCACTGCGATGGGCTGGTGGGCAGACTTCGACCACGCCGAGGTCGTCGCCGACTTCGCGCGGATCGCCGCGAGCGGTCTCGACTCGGTCAGGCTGTTCCTGACCTGGGAGGATTTCCAGCCGGCCCCAGACGAGGTGGATAGGGAGATGCTCGACCGGCTGGTCACGGTGGCGGATCTAGCCGGCCGGGCGGGTTTGGCGGTTGTGCCCACCCTCTTCACCGGTCACATGAGCGGAGTGAACTGGGTCCCGGCGTGGGCGCTCGGGGGGTCGGATCGCGATGACCGCTTCCGGGTGGTGTCCGGCGGCAGGGTCACCAGAGCCGGCCTGCGCAACTGGTATGCGGACCCAGATGTCGCCAGCGCCCAAGCGTTGTTGGCGGGGGAGGCGGCCGCCGCCCTGGCTGGCCACGAAGCCATCTGGGCGTGGGATCTCGGCAACGAGAGCTCGAACTGTGTGGTACCGCCGAGCCGGTCGTCCGCCCGGAATTGGCTGGAGCGAATCACCTCGGCGATCCGCACGGCCGACCAGACGGTGCTCGTCACCGTCGGCCTGCACATGGAAGACCTGGAAGAAGACCGCAAACTCGGGCCGCGGGAAGCCTCCGAGGCATGCGATCTCCTCTCGATGCACGGTTACCCCATCTACGCCCATTGGGCGGAGGGTCCCACCGACGAGCACCTGCTGCCCTTCTTGGCCCACGTGACCCGCTGGCTGGGAGAAGGCCGCGATGTCCTGTTCTCGGAGTTTGGTCTGCCAACCTACCGCCGCGGTGATCCGAGTGGGGAGAGAGCCCGACGGCAAAGCCTCTCCCCTCTCATCGAAGAGCAGGCTGCGGCCGCTTACACCGAACGGGCCCTGGTTGCTCTGCATCGCGCCGGCTGCGCCGGCGCGATGTTGTGGTGCTACACGGACTACGACTCGGCCATCTGGGAGAAGCCGCCCCTCGACCTAGCGGTCCACGAGCGTTCGTTCGGACTGTGGCGAGCCGACGGGTCACCCAAGCCGTCCGTGGCGGCCGTTGCAGCGTTCACCGGAGCTGTCCGGGTCAACAGCCCCGACGACTACAAGTGGATCGATATCGAACCGGACGAGTTCTCCCTTGACCCGAGGGTGCACCTCCCCCGTCTCTACCGTCGGTATCGGAAGAGCGGAGGGACATAGGTCGCGCTCCTCGACACGCGCCCGGAATCCTTCGGTCGGCGTGATCGGGAACCGGACCTCGGTCTCCCCGCGCTCCGACTTCCGGGCGACCTCGAAGCCTACCGCCCTGAACACGCCGAGCATCGGAGTGTTGCCCGCCGCCATCTCGGCGACGAAGCGCTCGATCCCCGCGGAGGCCGCACGCGCGGCGAGTTGCTCCAGCAGCCGCGTCCCGATCCCGCGACCCTGAAGCTCGTCAGCGACGACGAACGCCGACTCGGCCAGCGCGGGGTCGCGCAAGCGGACGTAGTTTCCGAGCGCGACGATGCGCTCCTCGCCGTCGTCCGCGAGGGTTCCCACGAGCGCGCCGCGTTCGTGCCGGTCGGGGTCGAGGACGGGCTCGACGAGCTTTTCGTCCACGCGCCGCACGCCGTTGAAGCGCAGGTAGCGGCTCCCGTCGGAAAGCCCGGCGAAGAACGGAGGAGCGCGTCGGCGTCCGCCGCGGTCGGCGGCCTCAGGCGCAAGGTGGTGCCGTCGCGGAGGATGACTCGACCGCATCCTCCGCGACAACGCTGGTGGTGCTAGACGCCGGTGGCGAGAAGTTCCTCCCCCTGCGGCACCGGCTTGTGCGCGACGGGTTCGGCCTCGAGCACGACCTTCAGCGCGTGCGTTGCCGCCGCGTCTCCGAAGGTGTCGTAGGCCGACATCGTCTCGCTGAGCGGGAAGCGGTGCGTGGCGAACGCGGTCGCGTCGAGCTTGCCGTCCGTGATCAGCTTCAGCAGCTTCGCCGTCGACGACGTGTCGACGAGCCCGGTCGTGATCGTCACGTCACGGATCCACAGCGTCTCGAGATGCAACGTCACCGAGTGGCCGTGTACGCCGACGTTCGCGACGCGTCCACCGGGGCGGACGAGCTCCGTGCAGAGCTCGAACGTCGAGGGGATGCCGACCGCCTCGATCGCGACGTCTGCGCCGAGGTCGTCGGTCAACTCCATGACCGCGGCCACTGCGATGTCGCTGCTGTTGTTGATCGTGACGTCCGCGCCGAACTCGCGCGCACGCTCGAGGCGAGAGTCGTCGATGTCGATCGCGACGATGTGCGCGGGCGTGTAGAGCTTCGCGGTCATGACGGCCGCGAGGCCGATCGGCCCGGCGCCGACGATCGCGACGGTGTCGCCCGGCTCGATGCCGCCGTTGAGGACGCCGACCTCGAAGGCCGTGGGCAGGATGTCCGCCAGGAAGAGCACCTGCTCGTCCGACAGCGCATCCGGCACCTTGTAGACCGACGTGTCCGCGAACGGCACGCGCGCGTGCTCGGCCTGCAGCCCGTCGATGAGGTGGCCGAAGATCCAGCCTCCCCCGCCGGTGCAGAGACCGTAGTGGCCTTCCTTGCAGAAGCGACAGCGACCGCACGACGTGATGGCCGAGACGAGCACGCGGTCGCCGACCTCGATGGTCGTGACGGCGCTGCCCTTCTCGACGACGACCCCGACGGCCTCGTGGCCGAGGATCGTCCCCGGCTTCACTTCCGGCACATCACCTTTGAGGATGTGCAGGTCGGTGCCGCAGATCGTGGACGACGTGATCTTCACGATCACGTCCGTGGCGGCCTCGATCGTTGGATCGGGAACCGTCTCCCAGGCCTTTTGGCCCGGGCCGTGATAGACGAGCGCTTTCATTTCGAGTCTCCTTTCGCTCTACCCGAGTCTCCCGCGGCCGAGGCCGCGTGCCATCGGCAGCGCTTCGCAGACCCGCTGCGGGTTTCCCGTAGTTCAGGCCGTGGCGTGGCGGCCGCGCGCCACGGGCGTCCGCCGGCCTGGGGCTGGTGGCTGGTCGTCTACCGGTCAACCGACAACCGATCAGCTCGGCCTGCTCAACCCGAACGGAAGCACCGTCAGCCCGCGACCGATCTGGGGCTGGCGGGAACGGCCGAATGCCGCCGGTGAAGGACGTCGGTGAGCCGGGTCTGCTGGCTCAGCGCCAAGGCGGGCCGCTCGCTGGAGGAGTCGCTCATGCTCGCGCGTAGAATGACCCAAGCCCCAGGACCTTGACTGGCTGCGATCCCTAAATTAGACCATGACTGGCGGCTATCCCTAGATTAGACTTTTGGCGTCGTCCGCAGAGCGTAAGAAGGGGATACGAGCCTCACTCGACGTAAATTCCTGAAGCGGGG
>JAUSJS010000212.1 GCA_030647575.1 Candidatus Limnocylindrales bacterium
GCCCGCCCCGCGCGAGGTGGAGGTGTTCGCCGGCAAGACAGTCGAGTTGTACCTGATCCCCACCAAGGCCGGCACGTACAAGCTCGTGTGCGAGATCGAGGGCCACCTCGAGGCCGGCATGTTCGGCACGATCACGGTGACACCCGCATCGTGATCTGACTCGATGGAACCTCGGATGCCCGTCACCCGAACCGGGTGGCGGGCATCTCCTGTTGGGTCTGGCTCGTCGTAGATGACTTTTGGCCCTGTCGGCCGCAGGTGGATAGACGTAGCTTCGACGAGTGGACATCCTGGTCATCCTGAACGACCCACCGTACGGCACGGAGCGCTCCTACAACGGCCTCCGGCTCGCGCTCAGCCTGGCGAAGGAGCCCGAGGTCGAACTGCGCATCTTCCTGATGGCCGATGCCGTGCGCTGCGCGCAGCGCGGCCAGCAGACCCCCGAGGGCTACTACAACACCGAGCGAATGCTCACCGGGCTCAGGAACAAGGGGGTCCCGATCGGCGCCTGCGGGACGTGCATGGAGGCCCGTGGCATGGGCGACGAGGCGCTCATCGAGGGCGCCCATCGCTCATCGATGGCCGAGCTCACCGCGTGGACGCTGTGGGCTGACAAGGTCGTCGGCTTCTAGCCGACAGCAGGAGGCCAACCATGGCGACGGTTCTCGTTCTCGGGGGCGGCATCGGGGGCAGCGCCGCCGCAAACGCCCTCCGCGCACGGCTGAGCCGGGGACACCGGATCATCGTCATCGATCGCGACGCCGAGCAGGTCTTCGCGCCGTCGCTTCTGTGGCTGATGGTCGGCCAGCGCCGGCCAGCCGACATCTCGCGGCCGCTGGCACAGACGCTCCGGCCCGGGATCGAGATCGTGCGGAGCCATGTTCGCGAGCTCGACCCGATCGCGCGGCGGGTGGCGACCGACGCTGGCGAGCTGACCGGGGATGCGGTTGTGATCGCCCTCGGCGCCGAGCTCGCCCCGGAGGCCATCCCGGGCTATACCCACGCCGCCCACGACTTCTTCACGCTCGAGGGGGCCGACCGGTTCGCGAGCGCGCTCGCCCGGTTCGAGGGTGGCCGCGTCGTCGTCGCCGTCAGTGCGCTGCCCTTCAAGTGCCCGGCGGCGCCCTACGAGGCCGCCTTCCTCATCGACGCCGACCTCCGGCGACGAGGTCTCCGCGACCGGAGCACGATCGAGCTGCACACGCCCGAGCCCGCGCCGATGCCCGTCGCCGGACCCGTGCTCGGCCGGGCCGTGGTCGATCTGCTCGCCGAACGGGGCATCGGCTACTTCCCCGGACATCCGGTCGAGGCCTACGATGCGGCGGCGCGCCAGGTCCGGTTCACGGACGGGTCGGTCGCCGGTCACGACCTGCTCGCCGCGGTCCCGCCCCACCGGCCACCGGCCGCCGTTGTCGGCTCTGGCCTGGCCGGTCCGACCGGCTGGATCCCGGTCGACCGTGGGACGCTCGAGACGAGCGCGCCGGACGTCTTCGCGATCGGCGACGTGACGGCGATCGCGCTCGCCAACGGCAAGCTCCTGCCGAAGGCCGGCGTCTTCGCGCACGCCGAAGCGCACGTCGTAGCCGCCCAGATCGCGTCACGGCTCGAGGGTGGCCCGGCCGACCGGTTCGATGGCCAGGGGTACTGCTGGGTGGAGCTCGGCAGCGGTGTCGCCGGCTTCGCCGCCGGGGACTTCTACGCGACGCCAGATCCGGCCGTCGTGCTTCGTCGCCCGGGTCGAGCCTGGCACGCCGGCAAGGTCCTGTTCGAGCGCTACTGGCTCAGCCGGGGCCTCGAGCACGAGCTTGCCGGCGCCGGCCTGCGCCTGGGCAGCGTGCTCCTGCGCGTTCCAGCGCGGCTGTGAGGTGAACCGATGATGGGCTTCGGCGGCGGCTACGGCGGCGCCTGGCTGTGGATGCTCGCAGGTGTGTTATTCGTCGTCGGGATCTTGCTGCTCGTGCTCTGGGCGATCGGCGCGGCCGTCGGGCGACCGGACGAGGATGAGGCGATCGCCCTGCTCCGGGCGCGGTTCGCCCGCGGCGAGATCGATGCCGCGGCGTTCGAGCAGGCGCGGCAGACACTGGGCGCGACCCGTCCGAGCGGCGGACGGAGCCGGACGCCCGCCATCGTCGGACTCGCCCTGGTCGCGATCGCCCTTGTCGCCGGCCTCCTCGCAGGCGCCACGGCGCCGGCCGGTGCCGGCTGGAACTCTGGCGGCATGATGGGCCCCTGGATGATGGGCGGCTACGGCGTTGCGCCGACGGCACCCGCAGGCACGTCTGTCCGGATGGCCGGGTCGCGGTTCGAACCGGCGACGATCGCGATCGCTCCGGGGCAGACCGTGCGCTGGTTCAATGACGACACGGCGCCGCACACGGTCACCGTGGCCGATGGGAGCTGGGACTCTGGCGACCTGTCGCCGGGCGGCTCGTTCGAGCGCCGCTTCGACACGCAGGGCACATATCCGTACGTCTGCCGGTATCACCCATGGATGACGGGCAAGGTCCAGGTCACAGAGTCAGATGCCCTCGGTCGCGATGGATTCAACCGTCGGGTGGCCGAGTCACGCGATCCTCGGCCGCGCTGAACGCGCGCACGATGGTCACGACCTCGTCCGGATCGTCGGTGACCTGGAGCAGAGCCAAGTCGGCCTCATCGATGGCGCCCTTGGCCAGCAGGGTGTCGCGGATCCAGTCGAGGAGGCCGGCCCAGTAGCTCTTGCCGACCAGGACCACTGGGAAGTTGCGGACCTTGCGGGTCTGGATGAGGGTCAACGCCTCGAACAGCTCGTCGAGCGTGCCCAGGCCGCCGGGCAGGATGACGAACGCGTCGGCGTATTTCACGAACATCACCTTGCGCGCGAAAAAATAGCGGAACTCGATCCCGAGGTCGACGTAAACGTTCAGGCCCTGCTCACGCGGCAGCTCGATGTTGCAGCCGACCGACAGTCCTCCGCCCTCCCGGCAGCCGCGATTGGCGGCCTCCATCGTCCCGGGGCCGCCGCCGGTGATCACGGCATAGCCGGCCTCGGCCAGGCGCCTGGCGATCGTGCGGGCCAGCTCGTAGATCGGGTCGTCGCGCTGGGTCCGGGCCGATCCGAACATCGTCACTGCGCGCCCGACCCGCGCCATCGCGTCGAACCCATCGACGAACTCGGACAGGATGCGCAACGCGCGCCACGGATCCGTGTCGAGAAACGCCGGGCTGGGCCGCCGCTCGAGGAGCTTCTCATCCTCGGTCGCCGATGCGTCGCCCTCGAGCATCTGGCTGGCCTTCGGGGTGACCGTCGTCCGGCCGGCTCGACGCGCCGGAGGCCGCTTCTGTGGCATCAGACTAGGATGCCACCCGGGAGGTGTCAGTGCGCACTCGCTGGATCATCGCGGCCGGGTTGGCCGCGATCGGGCTGGTCTGGATCGGCCAGGGGCTCGGGCTCCTGAGCGGCTCGAGCTTCATGGTCGACGATCTCCGTTGGGCGATCGCGGGCGGCGTGTTCCTGGTCGGCGGCGCGGTGCTCGGCTGGAGTGCGCTCAAGCGCCGCTCGCAGCCCTGAGCCAGGGGCGCAGCGGCGCGAGCCAGCGGGGTACCATCGGGCCCACAGGAGGTGCCGGCGTGACGGTCTGGTTCACGGTCAAGCTCGACGATCGCCCGGGTTCGCTCGCGCGCGTCGCGACCGCGCTCGGCGAACGCGGCGTCAACATCACCGGCATCGTGGGGGTGGCGGAAGACACCGACGGCGCGCTGATGCTCACCACCTCCGACGCCGCCGCGACGCGCCAGGCCTTCACCGCGCTCGACCTTCCGTTCGA
>JAUSJS010000051.1 GCA_030647575.1 Candidatus Limnocylindrales bacterium
GCGGCCTCGCAACTGACGACGCGATCCGCTCGCTGGTCATCAGCCAGCGACTCCTCGGCACGGAAGAGGTCCTCGTCATCGAGCACACCGGCTGCGGGATGCTCACCTTCGAGGACGGCCCGGTCCAGGCGTCCATCGCCGCGGCGACGGGCACCGAGGTGGACCTCCCGCTCCACGCCTTCTCCGACCTCGAAGCCAACCTGGCCGCGCAGGTCGAGCGGATCCGCTCGCATCCGTGGATCAAGGACGTCCCGGTGACGGGCGTCATCTACGAGGTGGACACGGGACGCCTCCGCAAGCTGGTATAGCTTCGAGCGCTCGGGGGGCGCGGCAGCCGCGCCACCGAGGCCAGCTCCCGGGCGCCAGAGCCTGCCCTGCGCTGACCGGATCGGCCACGCCGCTACAGCCGCCTGACGGCCTCCTTCGGCGCGGCCGACAGCTCCATCCCCGGGTTCGAGCGACGACTCATCGCCGAATCTTCGCGAACACCTTGGACTTCACAACCGCGGGCTGAGTTTCAGTCCGCCCGGCCCGTCCCGAACTGGCGGTCGCCGGCGTCGCCCAGGCCCGGCTGGATGTACCCGCGATCGTTGAGTCCCCGGTCCAGGGCGGCACAGTAGATGGCCACGTCCGGATGCGCCGAGGTTACGGCCTCGACCCCCTCGGGCGCGGCGATCAGGTTGACCAGCTTTATCCGCACCGCGCCCCACTTCTTGAGGACCTCGATCGCGGCCGTGGCCGAGCCGCCGGTCGCCAGCATCGGGTCGAGGATCAGGCAGAGATCCACCGTCGCCGAGTCCGGCAGCTTGTTGTAGTACTCGACCGGCCGCAGCGTGCGCTCGTCGCGGAAGAGCCCCAGGTGCCAGACCTGGGCCGTCGGCATCAGCTCGAGCATCGCGTCGACCATCCCGAGACCTGCCCGCAGGATCGGCACCAGCCCGATCCGCTCGTCGAGCTGGTGCGCGGTCATCGGCTCCATCGGCGTGCGGATCTCGAGCGCTCGGACGCCGACGTCGGCCAGTGCCTCATAGCCGATCAGCCACGACAGCTCGCGGACGACCTCGCGGAACTTCTTGGGCTCGGTGTTCTCGTCGCGCAGGATGGCCAGCTTGTGCAGGACGGCCGGGTGCCGCGAGACGTGCAGGGATGGAGCGGGCACGCAACACCTCCGGGGCGACGAGATCGGATACGGGCGACGATTTGGGCCTCAGGCCCTGCAATCGTAGCAATCGCCGCGGTATCCTCGCCTTCCACGTCCGCGACCCGCCGGCCACGCGCCAGTCGCGAGCAAGGAGCGCGCGCCAACACACCCGGAGATCCATCGATCGTGACCGCCCCGGCGAGCCCGGCCATCCCGCGTGCCAGACGCCCGACCCGACCGTCGGGGCGTGGCCGCAGCGTCCCGCCGGTCCTGGTCCGCCAGGTCCGCAACGGCATCGAAGAGAGCGTCCATCGCGGCGATATCGTCGAGGTCGATGCCGCGGGGCGCCTGATCCACCAGCTTGGCGACCCCAATCGACTCGTCACCCTGCGCTCGACGGTCAAGCCGTTCGGTGCCCTCGCCGTCATCGAGGCCGGTGGCATCGCGGCGTTCGATCTCGAGCCGGCCGAAATCGCCATCCTGGCCAGCTCGCACTCGGGCGAGGACCTCCACGTCCGCACGCTGCAGGGCCTGTATCGACGGACCGGGGTGAGCCAGGCCCACCTCGCCTGTGGCGCGGAAGGGATGCCGCTGGATGCGCTGACCGCCGCTCGCCTGGCTCGTGATGGGGAGAAGCCCGGCCCGATCCGGCACATGTGCTCGGGCCAGCACACGGTCTCGCTTCTGCTCAGCCGGCTGAAGGGCTGGGATCCGACCGACTACTGGAAGCCGAGTCACCCGTCGCAGATCGCCTACCGCGCTACGGTCGCCAGGGCCTTCGGCACGACGCCGGCGAAGCTCCAGACGGCGATCGATGGCTGCGGTCTCGAAACCTACGCCTTCCCGCTGCACGAGGTCGCCCGCGCCTACGCGATGCTCGCGGACCCGACGGCGATCCCGGCCGGCGACCGCCGCAGCGAACTGGCCGAGGGCCTGCTCAGGGTCCGTGACGCCATGCTCGCCAAGCCGGAGATGGTCGGCGGCCGGCACGACCGGCTCGACACATCGCTGATGAAGGCCGTTCCGAACCGCCTGGTGAGCAAGGCCGGCATGGAGGCGCTTCGCGGGCTGGCGATCCTGCGCGGACCACGCAATGGCACGCACACGGACGGCCCGTCCGGGATGGCGATCAAGATCGAGGATGGCGACGGCTACGACCGCGGGACCTGGGCCGCCTCGGTCGAGGCGCTGCGCCAGGCTGGCGTGCTCGATGGCGGCGCGCTCCGCGAGCTGGCTCGCTACCACCGACCGGTCACCCTGGATCCGCACGGGCGAGCGGCAGCCGAGGCGATCCCCGAATTCGAGCTCGCACCCGTGGGCGAGCTGATCGGCTGACCGAATCCGGCCTGTCGGCCGGACCGGATGCCGGGAACGACCAGCGCGACCATGGCCCTCGACGCCGATCCGTATCGCACCCTCGGCTTGTCGCGTGGCGCCTCGCTCGACGAGGTCAAGCGCGCCTACCGGCGGCTGGCCAAGGCCAATCATCCCGATGCGGCCGGCCCTGGCGCGCTTCCGCGCTTCCTGGCGATCCAGGCGGCGTACGAGCAGCTCGCCGGCGGGTCCGGGACCTCCGCGCAGGAAGGCGGGCGAGCTCCGAGTGCCCGACGACGACCCTCGGCGGCCGATTCCGATCGCACCGAGGCCACCCGGCGCGCCTATGGCGGCCGGCCACGGGAGCCTCGACCGGGCGAAGGCCCGATGGGCGGCACTCAACCGAACGCGAGAGGCCCACGCGCAGGCGGGCGCGCAGCCGGGCCGCAGGACGCGGGACGGGCGGGTCGCCCCGCCGGTGCCGCGCGAGGAAAGGCCACCCTCGGTTCGACCTCCTACGACGGGGCCGATGCCGGCCCGTTCGAGCCAGACTGGGGCGGCGCCAGCTGGTACGGCACGACCAGCGGCACGTACTGGACGATCAACCCCAAGGAGTACGCCGATCCGCGCAAGCACGGGCCCGAATACCAGGCGCGTGCCCGGCGGACGGCAGCCGCGCAAGGGGCGGCCGCGCCCCATCGCGGCGGCGATCCGAGCTCCGGGCCGGCGTCCGACCCGACGCATACGACCAGCACGTGGTGGGGCTCGACTTCCGGTCCCGCAGCCTCCGAATCCGAACCTCGGCCATCGACCGAACCTCGGCCATCGACCGAACCCGCCCCCGAGCGAGCCCAACCGGCGATGAAGCGAGGCCCACGATCTAGGGAGGCGGAGTCCTTCCGAGCTAATGAGTCGGCCCCGGATCCTGCGCGAGCCGCCGTCGATCTCGGGCGCGCCCTGACCGATCCCAGGTCCGGTGGCCTGAGCGGGCGGGCCCTCCGGGCGGTGCTCGGCTGGCTCCCGATCGCGTTCGGCCTCGGCTGGCTGGTCGGCGAGCTGACCGGCTGCGGCCGGTTCGTGGCGACCTGCGACCCTTCCGTCGCACCCCTCACCGTCGCCGGTCAAGGGATCGTCCTGGCCGGCCTGCTCCTCCTGCCCGAAATTGGGGCGCTTGCCGCGGGGGCGGCCATCGTCCTCCTGGCCGCCGCCGTTGCCGCCAGCCTGGTCCTGTCCGCAACCGGTGCCGCGGCCGACGAGGGTTCGCGTCAGGCGGCACTCGGTGCGCTGCTCCTGATCGCTTGGCTCAGCGGGCTCGCGATCGCCGCCGTTCGCCGCATCCGCTCCCGCCCGCGCACCGCCCGTCCCGTATCCTGAGGGCATGCCTCGACGTCACGACCCGCGCGACCCGTCGGCCGCCGCCCAGGAGTACCTGCTCGCGCTGCGGGTGATGGCGGGCGCCGAAGACGCCGGCCGGGTCAACGCCGCGCAGATCGCGCGGCATCTCGGTGTCACCACCCAAGCCTCCAGCGAGATGTTCCGGCGGCTTGTCGCCGAGGGGTTGGTGGTCCATGCCGAGGGACGCAATCTGCACCTCAGTCCAGCGGGTCGAGCCGTCGCAGACGCCATCTTCCGCCGTCACGCCCTCATCGAGTGGCTCCTGACGGCCGTCGTCGGTCTCGGTTGGGCGGAGTCGGACGAGGAGGCCATGCGCCTCCAGGGCGCGATCTCACCTCGCGTCGAGGCCCGACTCGACGAGATGCTCGGTCATCCGGAAACCTGTCCGCACGGCAACCCGATCGACGCCGAGACCGCCCGGCGACGGCCTGCCGGCGTGCCCTTGAGCGAGATCGAGGCCGGCCAACCGGCGACGGTCTACCGGATCACCGAAGAGGCGGAGGAGGACGCGGGCCTGCTCTCGTACCTCGAAGCCAGGGCGCTCACGCCGGGCGCCGCGATCACCGTGCTCGCCCGCAGCGAGTCGCTCGACTCGCTGACGCTGGACGGCCCGCGCGGGCGGGCGACACTGGGCCTGCGACCCGCCTCGCTCGTGCGGGTCCTGCCGGGAACGGCGGATCCGGGCCTCTTCCACAGGGTTCCAAGTCAAGCATCGGAAGGTGGCCCCAGATGATCGAGTTCGCACGAAGCCGGCACGTCGACGCGACCCCGGAGCGGATCTGGCCGTTCGTCGAGGATGTCACGGCCTGGCCGCGCTGGTTCAGCGAGGCCGAGCGCGCCGAGGTCCTGTCCGGCGAGGGCGCGGGCCGCCGCCAGCGAATGTATGGGCATGCCCGCGGCAAGGCGACCGAGATCGACTCCGTCGTGACCGCCTGTGAGCCACCGAACCGACTACGCTGGCAGCACGAGGCCGAGCGCGTCGATGGCAAGCCCGGGTCGGTCGTGTTCGCCCGCGAGGCCACGGCCGAAGTGACCATCCGGCCCGACCGAGTCGGATCGCTGGTGACCTATCGCCTGCTTGCGGAACCCGGGTCGCTGCTCAACACGTTCATGCTCCGGGTCCTCGCTCCCCGGCCGATCGGGCGCTCGTTCGAAGCGTCGCTCGAGCGGCTCGCCGCCCTCGCCGAAGGGTCGGCCGCGCCAGCGTGACCGGCACCTCGGCTGCCCCGCGCGTTCGCATTGCCCCGAGCCCGACCGGCCCGCTCCACATCGGGACCGCACGGACGGCATTGTTCAACTACCTGTTCGCGCGGCACACCGGCGGGACGTTCATCCTGCGCCTCGAGGACACCGACCAGGTCCGCAGCTCGATCGCCTACGAGAAGGACATCCTGGACGGGCTGCACTGGCTGGGCCTCGGCTGGGACGAGGGACCGGAGGTCGCCGGCGAGGCCGCTCGCGGGCCGCATGCGCCGTACCGGCAGATGGAGCGGCTGCCCAGCTACGCCGCCGCCGCGGAGCGGCTGATCGCCGCGGACCAGGCGTATCCCTGCTTCTGCACGCCCGAGCAGCTCGAGGCGGATCGCAAGGCGCAGGAAGCGGCCAGGCAGCCGCCGCGCTACGTCGGGCGCTGCGCGACCCTGACGCCCGAAGAGCGCGCCGCGCGCGAGGCCGGGGGCCGCCGAGGGGCTCTCCGATTCCGGGTCGGCGAGGGCATCGTCGCGTTCGATGACATCATCCGCGGCCACGTCGAGATCGACGTCTCGAATCTCGGCGGCGACTTCGTGATCGCCCGCGCCGACGGCACGCCGCTCTACCACTTCAGCGTCGTGGTGGACGACGCGGCGATGGAGATCAGCCACGTCATCCGCGGTGAGGATCACCTGTCCAATACGCCCAAGCACATCCTGCTCTTCCGCGCCCTCGGCTACCCCGAGCCGCGGTTCGCGCATCTGCCGCTCATCCTCAACGCCGACCGAAGCAAGATGAGCAAGCGCAAGAGCCAGACGGCCGTCTTGGACTACATCGCCCAGGGCTTCATCCGCGAGGCGCTGGTCAACTACCTGGCGCTCCTCGGTTGGGCGACCGGCACGGAGGAGGAGATGCTCTCGCTCGATGAGATCGTCGAGCGCTTCGATCTCGAGGCCGTGCACAAGGGCGGGGCCGTGTTCGACCGCGAGCGGCTTGAATGGCTGAACGGGCAATGGATCCGCCGGCTCGACGCCGACGAGCTGATCGACCGACTGCGGCCCTTCGTGGAAGCCGAGCTGCGCGCCGGCCGGATCGACTGGATGCCCTCGGACGACGAGCTGCGCTCGTTGCTGCCGGTCATCCAGGAGCGGCTGCCGACGCTCGGTGCCATCGGGGATCTGGTCGGCTTCCTGTGGGTGGATCAGGTGGCGGTTGACGCGGCCGGGTTGGTACCGAAGCGCTGGGATGCGGCCACCACGCGTGACGGGCTGACCGCCGCGCGAGCGACGATCGAGACCGTCGGCGAGGTCACCTTCGAAGCCGATGAGCTGGAGCCGCCCCTGCGCGCCCTGGCCGAAGCGCGAGGCTGGAAGGCCGGCGACCTGTTCATGGCCATTCGAGTTGCGGTGACCGGCCGGACAGCAACACCGCCGCTGTTCGATACGCTCGTTGCGCTCGGTCGCGAACGGACGCTGCAACGGCTGGACCGAGCGCTGGAGGTGCTCGCTTCGGCTTGATCCGGTCCCGACAGGCGCGACGACTCGCTTCCAACGACGTGTTAACACGCCTGGTTATCCTGAAGGGCGATGGCACGCACGATTCTCGTCGTTGACGACGAGCCCACCCTTCGCGAGACGCTGGTCGATGCCCTGGAGGCCGATGGCTTCCGGGTTATCGCGGCGGCTGACGGCCGCGAGGCGCTGACCCGCTTCCGGGCCGAGCGCCCTGATCTCGTGCTGCTCGACCTGATGCTCCCAGAGCTGTCGGGGATCGAGGTCTGTCGGATCATCCGCGCCGAATCCGGCGTGCCGATCGTGATGCTCACCGCCAAGGATTCCGAGATCGACAAGGTTGTCGGGCTCGAGCTCGGCGCCGACGACTACGTGACGAAGCCGTTCAGCCTGCGCGAGCTTTCGGCCCGGATCCGGGCCCTCTTCCGGCGCGCGGAGCAGGCGGTGGCCATCGACGGACCGCCGGCTGTCATCGATCTCGGCACCGTCCAGGCGGACCTCGGCGGGCACCGACTCCTGCGCGACGGCGAGGTCTTGCCGATTAAGCCGAAGGCGTTCGAGCTGCTGGCCTTCCTGATCCGCCACCCTGGCCAGGTCTTCACCCGCGATCAGCTGCTCGAGCACGTCTGGGGCTATGACTACGGCGGCGAGACCCGCACCGTCGACGTCCACGTCCACTGGTTGCGCAGCCGGATCGAACCCGATCCGGCCAATCCGGCGTTCATCCATACCGTCCGCGGGGTGGGCTACGTCTTCCGTCGACCGACCTGAGCGGAGTCGCCCGGGTGCTCAGCTCGACTTGTGGTTCATTCGCTCGATCGCTTCGGCGGCATCTTCAGCGGCGTCGATCGTGTCCTCCAGCACCGTGTACAGGTCGCGCCACTTGATCACCTCGAGCGGATCGCCGGCCTCGCGGAAGAGGCGCGCCATCGCGGATCGGGACAGGCCGTCCGCCTCGTGCTCGAGGTCGTGGACGGCCTTCAGGTGAGGCTCGAGGCCCTTCAGCCCGTCGAGCCCTCGCAATGCGGCAATCAGCTCGACGGACTGCTCGGCAATGATCGCGGCGAGTCGGCGCGACTCGTCGGTCGGCCGCGTCACGTCGTAGATGATCAGGGTCTCGGCGATGGCCTGGATCCCGTCGACCACGTCGTCCAGGCGGACGGTCAACTCGTGAATGTCCTCGCGGTCGAACGGCGTGATGAAGGCATCCTCGAGGCGTCGGTTGATCTCGCGATCGATCTCGTCGCCGCGCTTCTCGAGGGCCTGGATCTCGGCGACGCGCTCGTCCAGTCGATCGAACTGATCGACCATCTCACGCAGCCGTCCCGCGGCCAGCTCCAGGTTCTCGCCGTCCTCGATGAACAGGTCAAAGAACTTCACATCCTTTGGGAGCAGTCGGAACGTCATCGAGGAGCCTCCGGCGGCGCTTCGCAGTACGGGGTCATCCGAGCTCCACGAGACGCAGCACGATCCAGCTGAGCGCGGCCACGCCGGCAGCGGCCGGAATCGTCACCACCCAGGCCACCAGGATGTTTCGGGCGACGCCCCAGCGGACGCCGCGCGGGCCGCGGCTCGAGCCGACGCCCATGATCGCGCTCGAGATGACATGGGTGGTCGAGACCGGGATCCCGAAATGGGCGGTCGTGAACAGGATCGTGGCCGATGTCGTCTCAGCGGCAAAGCCGTGGACGGGTTCGAGGTCGGCGACGCGGTGGCCCATGGTCCGCATGATGCGCCAGCCACCGATCGCCGTCCCGAGCGAGAGCGCCGTCGCGGCGGTCACGATCACCCAGACCGGCACGCTGACATCGGGGATGACCCCGGCCGAGAAGAGGGCCAGGGTAATGATGCCCATCGTCTTCTGGGCATCGTTCGAGCCGTGGGAAAAGGCCATGAAGCCGGCCGACAGCACCTGGACGCGCCGGAAGACACGACCGAGAGGTCGGCGCCGGACCTTCCGGAAGACCCAGTAGATGCCGAGCATGAGCCCGAACGCACCGACGAATCCGACGACGGGCGAGACGATCATCGGGACGAGCACCTTGCCGACGATCCCGCCGATCTTGAATGCGTCGATCCCGGACGCCACCAGCGTTGCACCAAGGAGGCCACCGATGAGCGCGTGGCTGCTCGAGCTGGGGAGCCCGGCTGACCAGGTCACGAGGTTCCAGACGATGGCCCCGACCAGGGCCGCGATGATCACGGCCTGGGTCGTCGTCTCCTCCTGCACGAGGCCGGACCCGATCGTCTTGGCGACGGCCGTACCGGCGAAGGCACCGATGAAATTGAACGCCGCCGCCATTGCGATCGCCTGACGCGGGTGGAGGGCGCGCGTCGCGACGGAGGTCGCGATGGCGTTCGCGGTGTCGTGGAATCCGTTGATGTAGTCGAACACGACGGCCAGCAGGACGACGACGACGAGCAGCAACGTGACGCCTTCCATGCGTCCTCGATGGTAGCGTCGGGGCCGGCTCCGGGTTCAGCGAGCACGGACGGGCCGTCGCGCCCGCTATCCTTCGCGGATGCGCCTCTCCAAGCTCTTCTTCACGACCCTGCGCGACGATCCCGCTGACGCGGAGATGCCGTCACACCGGCTGCTCCTGCGAGCCGGCTATGTCCGCCAGCTGGGATCGGGGATCTATTCGCTCCTGCCACTCGGCTTCCGGGTCAACAGACGGGTCGAGCAGATCGTCCGCGAGGAGATGGACCGGATCGGCTGCCAGGAGATGGAGATGCCGGTCGTCCACCCCGCCGACGTGTGGCGAGCGAGCGGACGGTACGACGCGGTCGGGCCGGAGATGGGCCGGTTCAAGGACCGTGCCGGCCGGGACATGGTCCTGGCGATGACCCACGAAGAGGTCGTCGGCCTGCTCCTGGCCGACATCGTCCGGAGCTACCGGCAGCTGCCGATGATGGTCTATCACTTCCAGACGAAGTGGCGGGACGAGCCACGCGCCCGGGGCGGGCTGATCCGCGTTCGCGAATTCGTGATGAAGGACGCCTACAGCATCGACCGCGACGAGGCCGGCCTGGACGTGAGCTACTGGGCCCAGCACGGCGCGTACGTGCGAATCTTCGAGCGCCTCGGGCTCAAGACGATCGCCGTGTCGTCCGACGTCGGGATGATGGGCGGCTCGCAGGCCCACGAGTTCATGGTCCTCAACCCGGCCGGCGAAGATGTCCTGGTCCTGTGCGAGGCCTGCGGCTACGCCGCGAATCGCCAGGTTGCGGTCGTCCCGCGGCCAGACCCGCCCCAGGAGGAGCCCCTGCCGCTCGAGGAGATCGCGACGCCGGGCACGACCACGATCGCGTCACTGGCGGCCTTCCTCGGGATCGGCCCTGAGCGAACGGCCAAGGCTGCGTTCTTCATGACCGGCGATGGGCGCCTCGTCAGCGCGATCGTGCGCGGCGATCACGAGGTCAATGAGACCAAGCTGTTCAACGCCGTCAAGGCGAGCGGCGGGATGCGGCCGGCCCAGGTCGAGGAGATCCGGGCCGCCGGGATGGAGCCGGGTTACGGCTCCCCGATCGGCGCACACGACACGGTCGTCGTCATCGACGAGCTGGCCGCCCGATCGGCCAACCTCGTCGCCGGCGCGAACCGCGAGGGGTTCCACAATCGAAACGTGAACCATGGCCGCGATTTCCAGGCCGACATCGTCGCCGACCTGACCACCGCCATGGAAGGCGACCCGTGCCCGACCTGCGGCCAGCCGGTCATCCTGCGCAACGGCATCGAGGTCGGCAACATCTTCAAGCTGGGCACGAAGTACACCGACGCGTTCGGGGCGACCTACCTGGGGGAGGACGGCGTCGCTCACCAGATCGTCATGGGCTCGTACGGCATCGGGATCGGCCGGAACGTGGCCTGCATCGTCGAAGCGCACCATGACGACAAGGGGATCGTCTGGCCGGCGGAGGTCGCCCCCTACGCCGCCCATCTGGTCTCGATCGGGGCGGCGCGCGAGCCACAGGTGGCCGAGATCGCCGAGCGCCTCCATGCATTCTCGATCGAGGCCGGACGAGAGATCCTGTGGGACGACCGCGACGAGTCGCCGGGGGTCAAGTTCACCGACGCCGAGCTGCTCGGGATGCCCTGGATCCTGACGGTCAGCCCGCGGTCCCTGGCCGCGGGCGGCGTCGAGGTCACCGAGCGGGCCACCGGCGAGCGCTCGACGCGATCGATCGAGGCGGTCGAAGCGCTGATCGCGGGCGGCTGATCCGCCGCCGGCCGTCCAGGCACCGGCTGTGCTTACGGCGCTCCCTGCGGTTCGTCGCCCGCCACGTCGCCGGTCGTGCCATCGAGGGAGATGACGGCTTCGCCGATCTCCGGGAGTGTCTCGATCAGCTCGGCCGAGGTGACCGCGTGCCCAGACAGGACCTCGCCCTCGTCGATTCGGCTGATCGTGAACGCGATGCCGGGCGGGATGGAGGCGGAGATGACGATCTCGCTGATCCGATAGGGCGAGCGCTTGTCTCGGAGCGATGCGTTCGTCTTCTCCTGGAGCGCGGTGGCCTTGATGATGAGCTCGGCCAGGGTGCTCGGATCGATCCGCTCGACGATTGTCGCCATGCCCCGGCGAGCCTGACCGACGGCCTCTTTCGCCTGGCGGCTCAGCCGTTCATGCATTGCCGGGTCGGAGGCCGTCCGCCCGACCTCCGTCGCCTTGTTGCGCGCGGCCTCCGCGGCGTGCTGCGCGCTTTCCGCCGCCGCCTCCGCCGCCTCCCGCGCGCGCTTCATGAAGCTCATCTCCGAAGTCTAGCGGGCGTCCCGGGCGTAGACCACTAGGATGCTGCGATGGCGCCGCGTCCGTCCCTGCCGAGCGACGATCTCTACGCCCGGCTCGAGCTACCGACCGATGCCACGCCCGAGGCGATCGAGATCGCCTGGCGGGCCCTCCTGCGCCGGCACCACCCCGATGTCGCCGGCCCAACGGGGCTCGAGCGCGCCAAGCGGATCAACGTGGCACACGACTGGCTGAGCGATCCCCATCTCCGAGCTCGCTACGACCGCGAGTGTGGCGTTCGAGGAAGCTCGAGCTCGCGGCGTGGCTCGACGTGGCGGGATCCATGGGACGACGACGGAGCAACCGCACGGTCGGCTCGCCATCGACCCCGCGGGCAGGAGGACCTGGTGGCGCGCTTCCTCGAGCGCGTTTCGGCCCTGAGCCCTGACGAGCTGGATCGACTGGCCATGGCGGATCCGGCACCGATCGCCTTCGGGGCCACCATCAGGCGCTTCCTTCCCGACGATCGGCGCGCCGCGCTCGAGGCCGTCGAGGCCGAGATCACGCGGCGCCTCGCGCCAGGGCTTGCCACCCGGCCCGGCGTGCGCGACACGATCAACGCCTACGCCGCGGAGCTCGTCCTCGGGCCGTTCTTCGATGAGTTGCTCAGCGAGCCCTTCCGCGCGCGGACCCGCGAGCGCCTGACGCGGGGCTGGGACGCAGCGATCGGCCAGCCGCGCTACGGGCCCAACGGCCAGGCCGTCCGGGCCCTCATCGCTCGCCTCCGCGCGCTCGATGCGGCCAGCGTGGCTACCCTGGCCAAACAGGGCGTGCAGGATCGTCTCGGCGAGGAGCCGTGGCCGCCGGGCACCTCGCCCGACGACGATGAGGCCTTGCGCGTGTCCTCGGTGCTGGCGGCTCGCGATGCCGCGGCGGCCGTCGCCGAGTCAGGTCTGGATCACAAGGTCGTCGCCCGTGCCCGGCGGGCAGCCGAGCGGATCGCACATTTGCTGGTGTTGCAGCATGCCTTCGCGCCCGCGACCTTCGACGCCCTCACCGCACCGTGGCGACCGCGGCTGGTGCCGGACAATTCGCCTGCCCCGAGCGTTCGCCGCCCGCCTCTGGGCTGAACCGCGGAACAGCGCAGGCCGTGGCTGTGCGATGCTCGCGCCATGGAGCCGTGGCTGGTCGCGCTCGGATCGCTCCTCGCGCTGCTCGTGATCTCGAGCGCCGCCCTGCGCGGCCGGCGGACAGCGGCCCAGGTGCGCGCCGTCGCCGGCGCCTCGGCGAGCTCCGATCCGGTCAGCGCCGTCGCCGCATTGCGGACCCAGAACAGCCGGCTCGGAGACGAGCTCGCGGCCGATCGCCACGATCACGAGCGGCTGATCGAATCGCTGGCCCAGGGGGTGGTCTCGGTCGATCGCGGACTGCGGATCGTCGGCGCGAACGGTGCGGCACATGCCTTCCTCGGGCGACCGCAGGGCTCGCTGATCGGCCGGACGCTGATCGAGGCATTCCTGGACGTCCAGGTCGAAGCGATCGCCCGGGCCGCGATGGAGCAGGGGTCGTCGACCGGTGAGATCGGCCGGACCGAGGCTGACGGCCGCCGACTGCTCGTTCGGGCGAGGCGATCGTCGCCTGGCGGCGCGTGGCTGGTCCTGGAGGACGTCTCCGAGCTGCGCCGCCTCCAGCAGATCAGGGCCGAGTTCATCGACAACCTCTCCCATGAGCTTCGAACGCCGTTGACGACGGTCAGCCTCCTGGCCGAGACGCTGACCCGTGATGCCGATGCGGCCGGCGAGGCGATCCCGGCGAAAATGCGCGATCGGATCGGCAAGATCGAGGTCGAGACCGGCCACCTCGTGCAGATGGTCAGCGAGCTCCTTGACCTGTCACGGATCGAGAGCGGCGGGACGATCCGCGTTGTCGACCTCGTCGACATGGGGCAGATCGCGACCGAGTCGACCGAGCGCCTGCGCCTCTTCGCCGATCGCCAGGGCGTCGCGCTGCAGGTCGAGGTCGCCGGCAGCCTGCCGCCGGTTCGCGGCGACGAGGCGCGCCTCGCGCAGGTCTACGTCAACCTCCTGCACAACGCGGTGAAGTTCAGCCCGGACGGCGGTGACGTCAGCGTGACCGTCCGAGTCGAGGCGGGCCGTGTGGTCAGCTCCGTGGCCGATCACGGGGTTGGCATCCCACCGGCGGCGCAGGCACGAATCTTCGAGCGCTTCTACAAGGTGGACCGAGCACGGGTCCGAGGCGAGACCGGTGGGACCGGCCTGGGCCTGGCGATCGCCCGCCACATCATCGACCAGCATGGTGGCACGATCTGGGTCGAGTCGGTCGAGGGGACCGGGTCGACGTTCCGGTTTGCGCTTCCGATCGCCGATCCCTCGATCTAGGCCTTCTGCTGCCACGGAGAACGATGGACCGCCTGCACGTCGCGACGCTGAACATCCGGAACCTGGCCGACCGCTGGCCCGAGCGGTTGCCGCTCCTGCTGGCCGACATGGCGGGGCTTCAGCCGGACGTGCTGGCGCTCCAGGAGGTGATCTTCCCGATGCACCAGGACCGGCTCATTGGCGCTGCCGGGGAGGGCCGCTACACGGTCGCCCGCGGGTGGGCCGGCCGACCCGAGTACGGCAACAGCCTGCTCATCCGCGAGCCGCTGGCTGCCGGCGACGTGGATCGCATCGACCTTGGCCTCGACCGGTCGGCCCAGCGGGCGATCGTACGGCTCGCGGGCGGGGACGCGGTGCTCGTGGTCGCGACCCATCTCCATCACGTCGTGGACGGTGCGATGGAACGTGACGAGCAGACCCGCCAGTTGCTCGAGTGGCTCGAGGGCGCCCCTTCCGCAGCGGTCCACGTCGTGATGGGCGACTTCAACGCGAATCCCAGGGAGCCTGCCGCCGAGAGGATGCGGGCCCGTGGCTACCGGTCCGCCTATGCGGAGGCGAACGGGACCGATCCAGCGGTCACCTGGCCTTCGGGGATCCAGGCACCGGGCATGGACAAGGACGGCGACCCGGCATGCCTCGACTACATCTGGGTGCGCGGCGACGTGCGTGTGGCATCCGCGAGACTCGAGTTCGATCGACCCCACCCGGACGACCCGACGCTGTATCCGAGCGACCATTTCGGGCTCTCCGCGCAGCTGGAGCTCGGAACGCCGGATCGCCCGGGGGACCGTTGAGCCCGACGCGGACGCTGCGGCTGGCCCACCGCGGCGACTGGCGCGGCGCCACGGAGAACACGCTGCCGGCCTTCCAGGCCGCGCTGGCCGTGCCCGCCTGCGACGGCCTCGAATTCGACGTCCGTGCGGCCGCCGACGGCGTCCCGGTGGTCTGCCACGACGAAACGCTGGCCAGAGTCCAGGGCCGGCCCGAGCGGGTCGACGCGCTGCGCTCCGATGCGCTCCTCGACCTGGGCGTGCCGACCCTCGAGGAGGTGCTCCGGGCGGCTGGGCGGCGCCCATTCCTCGATGTCGAGCTCAAGGGCGATCCCGGCCCAGCCGTCGTCGAGGTCCTGGCCGCGGGCCGCGGGCCCGAGCTTCACAACGCCGTCGTCTCGTCGTTCGACCACGCTGCGCTCGAGGCAGTGGCGCGCCGCGCCCCGACCTGGCCGCGCTGGCTCAACACGTTCGCGCTCGACGACAGGGCCGTGAACGCCGCACTGGCCCTCGGCTGTCGCGGCGTCTCGGTCGAGTGGCGCGCGCTGGACGCGGTCTCCGTCGGGCGCGCCCGGTTCGCTGGCCTCGACGTCGCGGCCTGGACCGTGCGCCGGCGATCCACCTTCGACCGGCTGGCGCGGCTCGGCCTCGTGGCCGTCTGTGTCGAAGGAGCCGCCCTCGACGGCTGACCGGCCTGAGCCGAGTGGCGATCGCCCAGGCGACCGATCGCTCAGGCGGGCGATCGCCCCGGCGGCCGATCGCCCGGGCGCAGGCAACGCGCGGCGACTGCCCTACCCATCCACGCACCCGCCGGACTGGGAGTGGGCCACCCGTTTTCGACCCGGCCGCGACCCGTTATCGATCAGGCTATGACCCCCAGGGCCCTGTGGGTCATACCGAGGCGCCCAACGCGGCCACCGAACGTGGCACGCCGACCGGTTCCGCCCCCCACCTCCGGCGTCGCGCGTGTCGCCGCCGATCTCGGGCTCGATCGTTTCAACGCGGAGGGTCGCAGCCGGATGGCGAGCAACCCGATGGCACTGCCGCTCCCGATGAGCGCGGAGTGGGGCGGGTCGGTGCCCGCAGTCGGCGGGATTGGGTCAGCAGCAGCCGGAGCCGCCGCAGCACGAGGATCCGGCCACAACCGCGAGCCCGGGGAGGGGAGCGGGCAGGTTGACTGGACGGATCGAATCGGCCGTCCAGCCGGCCGGCTTGGTCGCCCGGATGGTCGCGCTATGGAACCCGTCTGCGACGGCATGGGCCGGCGTCACCGCCACGTCGACGAGGCCGACCGACTCAAGGCCGGCTCGGTATTCGGCAAACGAGAGTGCGCCGGCGATGCATCCGATGAAGCTGCCGCGCGCCGCCCGTTCGGCCAGGCTCAGTGAGTCATCGGCGACGACGTCGCTCACGCTCATCCGGCCGCCCGGGCGGAGCACCCGAGCGATCTCGGCGAAGACGGCGACCTTGTCGGTGGACAGGTTGATCACGCAGTTGCTGATGACGACATCGACAGACGCCTCGTCGAGCGGGATGGCCTCCATCCGGCCCTTCCGGAACTCGACGTTCGCGGCGCCCGCCTCGGCCGCGTTGCGGCGGGCGAGCTCCAGCATCTCGTCGGTCATGTCGAGGCCGTAGGCGAAGCCGTTCGCCCCGACCCGTCGGGCCGAGAGCAGGACGTCGATTCCACCGCCGGAACCGAGATCGAGCACGACCTCACCGTCCCTGAGCTCGGCGACTGCGGTCGGGTTGCCGCAGCCGAGGCTGGCCAGGACGGCGGCACCGGGCAGGCTCGCCCGGTCGAGGTCGCTGTAGAGGATCTCCCCGAAGGCCGCTTCGCCGGACGCAGCGCAGCAGCTGATGGCCGCTTGCGAGGGTTCCGGCGAACGCTCGAGGATGGCCCGAGCCGCATCCGCGTAGTGGGCGCGGACCTCGTCGACGATCGGCTCGATGGCGGTCGTGTCGGTCGTGGTCATCGGGATCGGGAGGCATCTCCATCGGTGCGGGTGTATTGACAGCGGTCAATATGCCTTGTGTATCGATACTTGTCAATATCGAAAGCTGACGATATGCTCCACCCATGACCCGAACCCGAACGACCAGCCTGGACCCGGAGGTTCGGCTGCTCGCCGCGCTCGCCGATCCGACTCGTCTGGCGATCGTGCGTCAGCTCGCCGAGGACGTCGAGACCTGCGCCTGCAACTTCACCTCGTGCTGCGACGTGGGCCAGCCGACCGTCTCCCACCACCTTCGCGTTCTGCGCGAGGCCGGAATCGTGACCTCCGAGCGCCGCGGCCAGTGGATCTTCTACCGGCTCGCGCCGGAGACGGCGGAGCGGCTGGGCGCCGTGGCCAGGAGCCTCGTGCCAGGAGGGCTGGTGACGGTCAGCGACCTCGTCTCCCGGCGTCAGGTAGCCAAGGGCTCGACGGTCGCGGCGGCCCGTACTGACGCCTGAGCGGACGGCACCCTAGCGGTCGCGCCTGAGCAGGTCCGGCGGCACGAGCCAGCGCAGCGTCCCGCCGCCCGGCTCGAGGGGTCCCGCCGCATCGATGCGGGCGAGCGCGCCCTTCCTCATTGGCACGCGCGCGGCGCCGCACAGGATCGCGATCAGCTCGGTGAAGTCCGGATCGTGACCCACGATCAGCGGCCGCTGCGGGTCGCCGGCGTCGCGCAGGATCGCCTCGAGGGCGCCGATGCTCACCCCGCCGGCCAGGCGCTCGTCCTCGCCGACCGGCAGGCCCAGGTGCTCGGCCACGATCTTGGCGGTCTGGGCGGCGCGGACCTTGGGTGAGGTGATGATCGCGTCGGCCTGGAAGCCGATCCGGGCCAGGAAGCGCCCGAGCCGATCGGCCTGCTTCTCGCCCTTGGCGGAGAGCGGCCGGCGTTCGTCGGGTCCGTCCCAAGCCGCGGGATCGCCGGCGTCGGCATGGCGCAGCAGGTAGAGCTCCATCACGCCCGGGAGCGTACCCGGTCAGGCCTCCGTCGTCGCGTCCGCGCCGAGGCGCTCTCGTCGTGTGCGCAGGGCCAGCGGGACGAACTGGTTGATCCGCTCCCCGAGCTGGAGGAAGACGCGCCGGAAGACGGCCAGGCGCTCCTCCTCCGAGCCGACGGCCTCGGCCGGATCCTCATGGCCCCAGTGGAGCGACGCATGGGCGCCGGGGAAGGCCGGGCAGACCTGGCGTGCCTCGTCACAGACGGTGACCACGTAGTCGAAGGGCTGGCTGACGTACTCGGTCACCGACTTGGACCGCGCCCACGAGGCGTCGATCCCGGCTTCGGCCAGCACCCTCAGCGTCAGCGGGTTGACGCCGCGCGGTTCGGTGCCGGCGCTGTGGACCTCGAAGTTCGAGCCGCCCTTGTGGCGGACCAGCGCTTCGGCCATCACGCTCCGGGCGGAGTTGCCCGTGCACACGAACAGGACGCGGATCGGCTGGTCGGTCACGGGTTGAGGTCCTCGACGTCGCCGGTCACGAGGTAAACGACGTCCTCCGCCACATTGGTCGCCCGGTCGCCGATCCGCTCGAGGTAATGGGAGGCGATGATGATCCGGGTTCCGCGCTCGACGTTGGCCGGGTCGCGACGCATCAGCTCCAGCACCTCGTCGAATGTCGCGTGATAGAGGCGATCGATCTCGTCGTCCTCGACCGCGATCTGGCGAGCCTGGACGGCGTCGGCGTCGACGAGCGCTCGGAGCACGCCGTGCACCAGGAGGGCACCGCGCTCGGCCATCTCCGGCAGGTGGACATAGCCCTCGAGCGGCGGCTCCGGGGCCAGCTTGAGGGTCTGCTTGGCGAGCGAGGAGGCGTGGTCGCCCATCCGCTCCAGCTCGTAGGTCACGTGGTCGAGGGTCAGCAGGTAGCGCAGGTCGCGCGCGACCGGCTGTTGGGTCGCGATGGTCACCGCGATCAGCCGTGAGACGCTGCGCTGGGCCTCGTTGATGATCGCGTCGCCCCTAATGACGTCCAGCGCGAGCGCGGTGTCGTGGGTGGTGAGCGCCCGGCTGGCCTGGCGGATCGCGGCTTCGACCAGCGTCCCCATGCGCAGGACGGCGTCGCGGATCAGCTGTTCCTCGCGGTCCAGGGCCTCGCGCGGCGCGGGGTGGCCGCTGCGGGCCGGTTCGCCAGCAGCGCCGCTCACGAGCTCGTCGATCTGCGCATCCACGGTGGCCTTCCCGGTTCGCTGCTGATCGGTCATCGTCGCTGGGGCCGCGCTTAGCCGAACCGGCCGGACACGTAGTCCTCGGTCAGTTGGTTCCTTGGATTGGTGAAGATCCCGACGGTCTCGCCTTGTTCCACGACGTAGCCGGCACGATCGTCGCCCATGGTCATGAAGATCGTGGTGTCGGAGGCGCGCGCAGCCTGCTGCATATTGTGGGTGACGATGACGATCGTGTAATCCTTCTTGAGTTCCGCCATCAGCTCCTCGATCTGGAGCGTCGAGCGCGGATCGAGGGCCGAGCATGGCTCGTCCATCAGGATGATCTCGGGGTTGACGGCGATCGTGCGGGCGATGCACAGGCGCTGCTGCTGGCCGCCGGAAAGTGCCATCCCGGATTGCTTCAACTTGTCCTTCACGTCGTCCCACAGCGCGGCACGCCGGAGGCTCTTCTCGACCAGCTCGTTGAGATCGCCCTGGTAGCCGTTGATCTTGGGACCGAACGCCACGTTCTCCCAGACCGTCTTGGGAAACGGGTTCGGCTTCTGGAAGACCATCCCGACTCGGCGGCGAACCGCGACGGGATCCACACCTCGGGCAAACAGATCCTGGCCATCGAGGAGAACCGTTCCTTCGGCGTGGTAGCTGGGCACGAGATCGTTCATTCGGTTGATCGTGCGCAGCAATGTGGACTTGCCGCAGCCGGACGGGCCGATGAGGGCGGTGATGCGCTGCTTGGTGACCTTGATGTCGACGTTCCTGACGGCCCGGAACGAGCCGTAGAAGCACGACACGTTCTTCAGCTCGACGACAGTCTCGGTTTCGGCTGCGGACCTGTCCTCGCCGCGATCCGAAGTGGAGATGCGGATGGAGGGGCCCCCGCTATCACCGGACGGTTCGCGGACTCGCGCCGCCGAGAGCTGGGCGTTCACGGAGTTCTCCTCTACCACTGGATGTGCCTCGAGAGGCGGGCCCGGACGAAGAGGGCAAGGGCGTTGAGGATCAACATGAGCACGAGGATGACGATGATCGCCGCCGCGGCCAGGCCGTGGAAGTCGGCCTGGGGACGGGTTGCCCAGTCATAGACCTGGATCGGCAGGACGGTGTAGCCGCCCGAGAACGGCTGTGGGACGAAGGTCACGAAGGTGAACGCACCGACCAGGATGAGTGGCGCCGTCTCGCCGATGGCTCGCGCCATGGCAAGGATGATCCCAGTCATGATCCCGGGAGCGGCCGCCGGCAGGACGGCCTGCCGGACCATCTGCCAGCGGCTCGCTCCCAGGGCGTAGGCGCCTTCACGTTGGGCGTCAGGCACGGCCTTGATCGCCTCGATCGAGGCAATGATGACGACCGGCAGAATGAGCAGCGTTACCGTCAAGGCGCCGGAGATGACGGTGAAGCCGAACCCGGCGATACGCACGAAAAGGGCGAGGCCCAGGATCCCGTAGATGACTGACGGCACGCCGGACAGGTTGGAGATGTTCGTCCGCAGCATGCTGGTCAGCCGGCTGGCGCCCGCGTATTCGGTCAGATAGATCGCCGCTGCGACGCCGGTCGGGAAGGCCATGATTCCAACCAAGACGGACATCTCGAGCGACCCGATCAGCGCCGGGAAGATGCCCGCGATTTCGGTCTTGCGCGAGGGGCCACCGGTCAGGAAACCCGTGTCGAGCCAGGGCAGGCCCTGCGAGAGGACATCCCAGAGCAGAAGGATGAGCGTCAGCAGAAGGAGGGCGATCGCCGCCAGGCAGGCCCCGTAGAAGAGAGTCCCGCTCAGGCGTCGGCGCATGAGTGCCGGCTCCCATCGGCCGGCCTGGGCGGCCGGGGTGACGGCGGTGCCCATCAGTAGCCCGTCCGGAACCGGCTCACGACCCGGTTGCTGATGAGGTTCAGGATCAGCGTCATCACGAACAGGGTGGCCGCCACCGCAAAGAGCGACTTGAATTGGATCGAGTCCTGCGGCGTATCGCCGAGACTGATCTGGATGATGAACGCTGTCATCGACTGGACGGACTCCAGGGGATCCAGGGTGAATTGGGGCTGTGTGCCGCCGGCAAGCACGACCGCCATGGTCTCACCAATGGCCCGAGATGCGGCCAGGATGATGGAGGCCATGATTCCTGACAGCGCCGCCGGGAAGACGACCTTGCGGACGACCTCGAACTTCGTGGCCCCCATGGCATAGGCCCCTTCTCGAAGACCGCGCGGCACGGCACGCATGGCGTCTTCGGAGATCGAGGCGATGAGCGGCGTGATCAGGACGCCAACCACGATCCCTGCGGACAGAGCAGAGAACGTCCCGATACTGTCGCCGAAGATCGGCTTGAGCAGGTTCGGGGTCAGGAAGTAGAGGCCGAAGAAGCCGAGCACGATGGTCGGGATCCCCGCGATCGTCTCCAGCATCGGCTTGATCACGGTGCGCACTCGCGGGCTGGCGTACTCGCTCAGCAGGAACGCCGCCAGGAGGCCGAGGGGGACGGCGATGATGATGGCGATGCCCGCAACCAGCACCGTTCCGGACATCAGCGCGAGGACGCCGAAGGTGTACGGCTTGATCGACGCGGACCAATGCGTTCCGGTGAAGAAGTCGACCGGGCTGATCCGCAGAAAGAATTCGACGGTCTCGTAGGCCAGGACGCCGACGATGCCAACGGTCGTCACCACCCCGAGCGCAGTGGCAAGGAACAGGAGCGGCTCGATGATCCGCTCGCTGGCCGGCTTCCGCCGGGTGAACGACCCGGGCGCGGCGGCGCCGTTCATTCGATCGAATACTCCATGCTGATCCCCGCAGTATGAATAGGCGCGCCGGCCCGATCCGAGCTTCGGGCCGGCGCGTCCGGAGGAGGAGGGGGCGGAGGGGGCGGAGGCTCAGCCGCCGACAGCGGCGGCCCAGGTGTCCTTCTGCTCCTGCAGGAGGGCGTCCGGGAGTGCGACGTAGCCGACCTCAGCGGACAGCGCCGTCGTGTTCTCCAGGTAGAAGTCCACGAAGGCCTTCAGCTCCGGTCGCGTCTTCGCCTTGGCAACATCCGGGTAGATGAAGAGCGGGCGGGAGAGCGGCGCGTAGCTGTTGTCGTTGATCGTGGCCTCGGTCGGGGCCACGCAGCCACCGCCCTCGCCGCCATCGATCTCGAGCGCCTTGAGCTTGTCGGTGTTCTCCACGTAATAGGCGTAGCCAAAGAACCCGATGGCGTACTTGCTGCCGGCGACGCCAGTCACCAACGTGTTGTCGTCCTCGGATTGCGTGGCGAACTGCGTCGCCGCGTCGGTCTCGCCGTTGATCTCCTCGGTGAAGTAATCGAAGGTGCCAGAATCGGCGCCGGGCATGTAGCGCTCGACCTTCTCGGCCGGGAAACCGTCGCGGACCTGGCTCCACAGGAGATCCGCGGGCGAGTCTGGACCGTAGATCGTCGAGAGCTCCGCGACGGTGAGACAGGTTGCGAAGTCGTTGGCGGGGTTGACCACGACCGTCAGACCGTCGATGGCGACCTGGAGCTTGATCCACTCGATGCCAGCGGCCTTGCAGGCGAGGCCCTCGCCTTCGTCATCTTCCTTGATCGGGCGTGACGCGTCGTTCATGTCCGTCTCGCCCATGCAGAACTTCTTGAACCCACCGCCGGTGCCAGAGAAGGCGACCGGGACCTGGACGCCGGAGTTCGCGATCTGGAACTCCTCGGCGACGGCCTGGGTGATCGGGAAGACCGTGCTCGAGCCGTCGATGGTGACGGTGCCGGACAGGTTCGCCGCCTGCGAGGCGGGCGCTTCGCTGGCGCCGCCTGGAGCATCGCTCGCGCCGCCGCTCGACGGCGCGGAGGTCGCCCCGCCGCCAGAACAGGCACCTACGGCGATCGTCGCCAGCAATGCCAGCGCGCCCAGGCGCTTCCGGTGTTTGATGGTCACGCGATGGTTCCTCCTGAGGCCGCGTCGCGCGCGGTCGGACTTCGGGGCATTCCCCCTCTACGGGCTCCACCGTCGTGTCCGGCGATCAACGGCGGTTTGCCGGCGCGTTAACAGCCGGTGAATGCGTCGAGCCCGCGCGAGTCAACACCCGATCCGACGCCCAGGCCGATGAGGATGAGCGCCCCGGGCGTCGAGCATCGCGGCAGCGGGTGGCCGCGGGTGGGGCGGGGCGGCTCGTGCCTGGGCTCGTGGATTGGGCTCGCGCTTGGACTCGACCCAGGTTCCCAGCCCTTTTCTGTGCGGTATGCCTGGCCGGTATACATCCTCGGCTTCGGAGGTCACAAGGACCGATCGGACGGTTCCCACGAGTGTCGATCAGGCGTGAAAGGCACGGCTGGAATGGTTCGGAACGACCGTAGCGGCCTCGAACCGTCGAAGTTAGGACTGTGCGGAATATCCGTGACTCGATCGCCCAAACCGGCGGTCATGGCCACGTCCATCGAGCGCCTGCCTGGCAAATCTCGGGTGGTCGGGGGGCCACCGTGATCGCCCGGGCCGGCGCGTTGGTCAATGACGGCCGTCGCAACGCGAGCTACCTCGAAATCCTTGCCGAGCGTGGCAGACTTGCGATCTGGCGGCGGTCCATGGCGACCGGCCGGCCCACGCTGCTGTACGAAGGCGCGCGTTCCTCGCGCCGCTGAGCTGGAGGCGATCGATGGCCAAGGGCCGCACTGGATCTGGGAAGGGCAAGGGGACCAAGGACGCGTTCATCGACGCGATGACGCAGCTCGTGGGGGATGTAAAAGGCGCGGTCGACCCGCTGTCGAAGCGCGCCGGCAAGGAGCTTCGAAAGCTCGAGAAGCGCCTGGTGGCGGCGCGTGCCACCGAGACCAAACGCCGGGCCCAGTTGACCTCGGCCCAGGGATCGAAGGGGCGAAAGCAAGTCGGCAAACGTACGAAGCAGGCCGGAGACGCCGCCAAGGAGGTCGCCGCGCTCGCCGCAAGGATCGCGAGCCTGGCGGCCTCGGCGGCCGGGAGCGCCGCCGGAACCGTCGGTGGCAGGGTAAGCAGGGCAGCCAGGGAGGTCGGCACGGCCGCGACGCAGGCCGTGGAATCCGTCTCGCCGATCAAGGGACCCCGGCTCGAGACGCCCGCATCGAAGGCGGCCGCGACGGCGGCGATCGGCGGCATCCTGGCCGCGAAGGCCGGGACCAGCCGGCGGCGACCAACCGGGGCCAAGCGGGCAACGAGCAAGCCGGCCACGCGACGGGCAGCGACGGCGGCGGCGGGATCGGCGGCGGCGGGATCGGCGGCGGCCCCCAATGCGGCGAAGCACACGTCGGCCATGGCGCCAAAGGTGGCCACGACCCGCGAGCCGGCGGGAATGCGCAAGCCGGCCGCAACCACACGAAAGCCGGCGGCCTCGACACGGAAGCCCGCCACGTCCCGAGTCACGACCTCCGCGCCACGTCAACGCCCACGTCCGGCCGACGGCAGTGCCGGCGACAGTTCGACCTGACCCAGTTCCGGAGCCAGCGCCGGGTGGTCTGCCACCCGAGGTCGAGCCGGTAGTCGGCGCATCGGTCGACCTGGGCGCAACGTCCGTCCATCTCCTCGTGGCGGCGATCGCGGGTCATCGGCTCCAGTCGCTTGTCGATGAATCCGTCTTCCTCGGCCTTGGCCGGGCGGTTGCCGAACGAGGACACCTCGGTCGCCGCGCTCGCGCGGAGCTGACCGAGACGCTGGTCCGCTACGCGGACACGGCACGCGGCCTGGGCGCGACCCACCTCACGTTGATCGGTACCGAGCCGATCCGGCGCGCGGCCGACGCCAGCGCCATCGTCCACGAGGTCGGCGTTGCGACCGGCCTTCCGCTCCACGTCCTGTCCCACGAGGAGGAGGCGTACCTGACGATCATTGGCGTGACGGAGGGGCTACCGGTCGACCACGAGACCCTGGTTGTCGATGTCGGCGGCGGCAGCTCCGAGTTCTGCGTGGTCGATCCGACCCGGCGCCCGCGAGCCATCGGCCTGCGGCTCGGATCCGCCGGACTGACGGATCGTTTCGTGGCCCACGATCCCCCCACGACGAGCGAGCTCGCGACGATGCGCGCCGCCGCGCTCGAAACGGTCGGAGCCGCCCCAGACGCGCAGCCCGTGGAGATCGTTGCCGTTGGTGGGACCGCATCGAACCTGCTCAAGCTCATCCCGGCCGCCGCACTCGACCGGTCGCTGACTCGCGAGCGGATCGAGGAAGCCCTGGCGACCCTTTCGACCGACCCCGCCGCGGTCGTCGCCGAGCGCCATCTGGTCAACCCCATCCGCGCCAGGATCCTGCCGGGCGGCGCCGCGATCATGGCCGCCATCACCGCGCGCTACGGGGTCGACAGGATTCGCGTCTCCGACGCCGGGATTCGCGAAGGAGCGATCCTGGCCGTGGCGCACGCCGGGTGGGCCTGGCGAGACCGCCTGGCGGAGCTCGCCCACGGCTGGCGCGGTTGAGCGAGGTTCAGTCGAGACCCGGCCCACCGGTCGGTGGAGTGCCGCGCCGCTAAAGGCCTGCGACCACCCGGCCGAGCGCCCGCCGGAAGCCGATCCCGGCCACGCCGCGCCAGGCCGGCCCGACCGATCGGCGGAGTCGAGCGACCTCGCGCTCACGGCTGACCAGGTACCGCCCGATGGCCGCGCTCTCGACGGCCGACAGGTCGCCGGCATGCTCGACCAGGAAGGTTCTGGCCATCGACGCCGCCACGTCGGCATCGTTGAGCAGCCCGAGGTGATCCTGCAGTGCGGTGACCCTGGCGATCAGCGGCGCCGAATCGTCGCCGAGCGCCTCGCGCACGAACTCCAGCGAGTAGCGCAGCCACTTGCCGGCGATCCGCAGCTCATGGAGGGTCTCCACATCCGACCAGCGCAGGACCGGTTCATAGCCGCGGACATGCTCGTAGGCCGTCCAGATGCGAGAGGCTGTGGTGTCGCGGATGCGATGCGGCTGGGTCGGCCCGACCGGCAGGACCGCCGCACCCTCGGTTCGAACGAAGTCGCGGTAGTCGTCGACCCAGCGCCTGAACCCCTCCGAATCGAGCTCGCGAATGAGCAGGACGCGAGCATCGTCGCGATGCGTCCGCCAGTCGGCGAGGAGCGGCTCCAGGGCGCGCTGCTCGGTGATGGGAAGGTCCGCGCGGTAGACGTCGGCGGCCCCGAGCAGCACGTCGAGGTCCCGAACCGCCCCGAGGCGCGCGGCAACTTCCCGCAGGCCGCTGCGGTAGCGCTTCGTTCGTCCTGCCCGGAAGGCGGCACCGAAGACGCGCCAGGCGGCACGCTGGCGTCGGGTCGCGACGCGCATCGCGTGGACGTCCGCCAGGTCGTGCCCCGAGCGAACCCCGGCCTCCCGGGCGATCATCCGCGCGAGGTGGAAGCGCATGACCTTGCGTCCGGCCTCGGCAACGTGATCGTCGGCGGTCACCCCGGGCGTCTTCCCGACGACCAGGCGTCCGTCCGGCGATGCCGGCGGCTCGGTCGTCTCCTCGACCATGTCAGAGGTGGAGGGAACGACCTCGTGGCGCTCGGTGCCCGGCGACAAACCGCCACTGCCCGGCGCCAGCCCGCCACTGCCCGGGCCGGAGCTCTCCGCCAGGTCGGCCTCGGTGCTGCTCTCGCCGGCGATCCGGCCGTTGGTCGGCTGAGGCGCCACTCGACGCCGGGCGTCACCGCGGGCCCCGAGCGCGGCCAGCGCGGCCTCGAGCTTGCTCCCGCTCGAGGGGGCCAGCGCCGGGTCGACAGCGAAAACCGCGGCCAATCCGGCCAGCCGATCCTCCGAGCCCTTCACCAGCTCGGCCTCCAGTTCGACGAACCGATCGACGACACGAGAACGCGCCACGACATCAACCTCGTCGAGGCTCAGCTCGACCCGCGTTTCGCCATCGCGCACGATCCGTTTGCGGCGCAGCTGGCGGATCGTCACGACTTCGACCAGGGGGGCGTCCCCGGCCAGCTCCAGGACCAGGGAGCGTGCGTCGGACGCGGGCCAGTCCAGCGGCCCCGCGGTCCGGTCCGCGGGCCCTTCGAGCTCCTCGCGCCGGACCGAACCACCGGCGCCCTCGGTCCGAGCGAGGGCCTTGACCGATACGGTGGTGTCGCTTCCGCTGTGTCGAAGCCGGACCGCGAAGCCGGCGCGCGCCATCGCGCCGTCCGCGGTATCGACGTAGCGATCCTCGAACTGCGACGCGCGCGCCGCCGACCCGGCGCTGAACGAGCCGATCTCCTCGGCGACGAGGTACCGCTCGGCGCCGGCAAGGTCCACGACGCGGTATTTGAGCTCGACCTCGACCGGTCGCTCGACCTCCTGGCTCATGCGCGTGGATCGAGCGAACCGGCGCCGGCACCGGGGCGGTGCGGGGTCGCGGCCAGCTGGCCGCGGTCGAGCGCATCCTCCTTGAGCGTCTCGAAGGTATCCACTGTGCCGGCGCGACCGAGCAGCGTCTCCGTGCGGACCCAGGTCGCGTCCGGCTGGAGCTGCCACGACCGGCGGTCGTCGGCGAGCATGACGTCGATGATCGAGGAGAGGCGCGCCCGCGCGTCGGGGTCCTCGACCGGGGCGACCGCCTCGATCCGCCGGTCCAGGTTGCGGTCCATCAGGTCGGCCGAGCCGATGTACCACTCACGATCGCCGCCGTTCTCGAAGCCCCAGATCCGCGAGTGCTCCAGGAACTCGCCGATGATCGAGCGGACCCGGATGCGTTCCGAGATTCCCGGCAGCCCCGGCTGGATCGAGCAGGCGCCACGGACGATGAGCTCGATGTCGACCCCGGCCTGGGCCGCTCGATAGAGCGCCTCGATCACCGCCACGTCGACGATCGCGTTGAGCTTGAGCACGATCCGTCCCGGGCGGCCGGCCGCCACATGACCGACTTCACGCTCGACCAGGTCGAGGAACCGCGAGCGCAGGCTGTGCGGCGCGACCAGGATGCGCCGGAATACCCGCTGGCGCGACAGCCCGGTCAGCACGTTGAACAGGTCGGTCACGTCCGCCCCGATCTCCGGCCGGCAGGTCAGGAGGCCCAGATCGACATAGATGCGGGCGGTCTTGTGGTTGTAGTTGCCGGTCCCGATATGGACGTAGCGACGAAGGCCGGAGCCCTCGCGGCGGACGACCAGCGCCGTCTTCGAGTGGGTCTTGAGCCCGACCAGGCCGTAGACGACGTGGGCACCGGCGCGCTCCAGCTTGCGCGCCCAGATGATGTTGGCCTCCTCGTCGAAGCGGGCTTTGATCTCGACCAGGACCACGACCTGCTTGCCGCGCTCCGCGGCGCGGATGAGCGACTGGAGGATGGGCGAGTCGCCGGTGGTCCGGTAGAGGGTCTGCTTGATGGTCAGCACGTCGGGGTCGTCGGCGGCCTGGGTGATGAAGCGCTCGACCGATGCGCCGAACGACTCGTACGGATGGTGGACCAGGACGTCTCCGGCGCGGATCGCCGCGAACACGTCGGCCGGCTCGTCCTCGTCGGGCGGGATCAGGCGCGGCGGGGTGACCGGCGTCCAGGCCGGCGGCTTGAGGTCCGGCCGGTCGAGATCCGCGATGGCCCACAGGCCGGTCAGGTCGAGCATGCCGCTGACCTCGAAGCAGTCGGCCTCGTCAAGACCCAGGCCGCGGAGCAAGAGGGCGCGAGTGGCGGCCGGCATCGACCGTTCCACCTCGAGCCGGACGGCCTCACCGAAGCGGCGGCGGCGAAGCTCCTCCTCGATCGCGAGCAGGAGATCGTCCGCCTCGTCCTCCTCGATCGCCAGGTCCGCGTTGCGAGTGACCCTGAAGAGGTGGTGCTCCTCGACTTCCATGCCGCTGAACAGCGCGTCCAGGTTGGCCTCGATCAGCTGGTCGATCAGGACGAAGCGCGACGGCTCCACCTCCAGCAGCCGAGGCAGGATCTGCGGGACCTTGACCCGGGCGAAAAGCCGCTCGCCCGTGTCCGGGTCGCGCAACCCGACCGCGATCGACAGGCTGAGCGTGGAGATGTACGGGAACGGATGCCCCGGGTCGACCGCCAGCGGGGTCAGGACCGGAAAGATCTCGTCGAGGAACCGCTGCCGGAGCGCGTCGTGGTGCTCCGGAATGGCCGAGTACTCAACAAGCTGGATGCCCTCCGCGGCGAGCGCCCGGCGGATCGACACGTAGATCGCCGAGTGATCGGCGACGAGGCCGAGCACTCGCTCGCGTGCGGCCGCGAGCTGCTCCTCGGCCGTCCGTCCGTCCGGCGCATGGGCGACCTTGCCGGCCTCGACCTGCTGGCGCAGGCCGGCGATCCGGACCTGGAAGAACTCGTCGAGGTTGTCGGCGAAAATGGCCAGGAACCTGACTCGCTCGAGCAGGGCGTTGCGCGCGTCGCGCGCCTCGAACAGGACCCGCGCGTTGAATTCAAGCCAGGACAGCTCCCGGTTGAGGTAGGGGAACGGGGCCTGCGGTCGAGCCGGGCGGCGCGGGCGAGGCGCGATTGCCGGTCGGGCGGGCGCGCCGGGTTCGATGGCGGCCATCGGCGGAGTTCGGACTCCTGGAATGCGGCCGCCAAACAGGCGACCGGGCCGGCGAGGATAGCACGCCGATGTGAAAAGCCGGGCCTCTGCAGATCAGACGATCATGCGTGCGCCTCATGGCGTGTGCCGACATCGACCGAATCGGCGCCTGCATGTCGCCGCTCCGTGCACTCGGGACAGGGACAGCGCTGGCGCAGCAGCGCGTAGGTGTAGTAGCCGGTGTGGTGCCCGTCGCCCCAGGTCGGGGCGATCGCGTAGCCACCGACGAGGGCGATGTCGACGAGGCGGGTCTGCTCGGCGGTGAGGGTCGGGCCACTGTCGAGCCAGCCGGGCATGCCGGCCTCGCCACGGCAGAAGGCGCACGGGCAAAGCCAGCGAAGCATCGTCGTGTCGTAGACCGTGGTGTGCCCATCGGGCCAGCCGATCTCAAGGCGGCCGGCCGCCCGGTCGGCGTGGATGGATGCCGGCGCGACCTGGCCGACGGTGGGCGATGGCTGGGTCATGCCGTCGATGCTACGCCGTTGCGCGATGATGGGGGCTGATGACCAGCCTTGTGACCGATCCGCTCGGTGCCGCCCACGCGCGCTCGGGCGAGGAGGTCGCACGGGCACTCGGCGTGGACCGCGCCGTCGGCCTCAACCCGGACGAGGTCCTGCGACGCGCTGCGGCGAGCGGCCCCAATGCGCTGGAGCCGGCCCGCCGGAGCTCCATCGCGAGCATGGTCTGGGACGCCGCCACGGAGCCGTTCGTGCTCCTTCTGCTCGCTGCCGGCCTGCTCGCCGTGGCCCTCGGGGAGGTTCGCGACGGTCTGCTGATCCTCGCCGGCCTGATCCCCATCGTCGGCGCGGATGTGGTGACCGAGTACCGCGGCGACCGGGCGTTGGAGGCGCTGCGCGATGCGTCGGCACCGCGCGCTCGCGTGCGTCGCGGCGGGGAGGTGGAGGACGTCGATGCCGCCGGGCTCGTGCCGGGCGACATCGTCCTGCTTCGTGCCGGCGACGTCGTCCCGGCCGACCTCCGCGTCCTGCGGGCCGACCGGCTGCTGCTCGACCGCAGCGCCTTGACCGGCGAGTCCGTGCCGGACACCACGACCGTCGAGGCGGACCCTCTGGCGGCGGCCCTGGCCGACCGCCACGCTATGGCGTTCGCCGCGACGAGCGTGGTCGGTGGACGTGGCGAGGGGGTCGTGGTGGCGATCGGGCAGGCGTCCGAAGTTGGACGAATCGCCGGTGGGCTGCGCGACCGCGGGCGGCGTCGATCGCCCCTGCAGCTCGAGCTCGATCGGCTTGTCCGGATCCTGCTGGTTGTCGCGATCGGGCTGATCGCGATCGTGACCGGGCTCGGATTCGCGCGGGGCCAGGAGATCGGCGCGAATCTGCTAGCCGGGATCTCCGCCGCCATCGCGGCGATTCCGGAGGAGCCACCGATCCTGCTCGCGGTCATCCTGGGTCTCGGTGCGTACCGGCTCCTCAAGCGGGGGGTGCTGGTCCGCCGCCTGAACGCCGAGGAGACTCTCGGAGCCGTCGACCTGATCGTGACCGACAAGACCGGGACACTGACCCGAAATCGCCTGGACGTGGCGTCGGTGACGGGGCCGGATGGCCCGCTGGACGACGACGCTCGGCTGCGCGTCCTGGGCGAGGCGCTGCGAGCCGAGGACGACGCCTGGGTTCGGGCCGAGGGAACGGCTCCCGGGTCGTTCACGGCATCGCTCGCCCGGGCGATCGAAGCAGCCGGGGGCGATGCCCGGCTCGACCCGGCGGACCTGCTCGACGCCGAGCCCGTGGACGATGGCCGGCCGATCTCGCGCACCCGGAGCCGTGGGCCGCACGGCGTCGTCGAGCTCGTCATCGGCGCGCCGGAGGTGGTCCTGAGCCTCGCCTCACCAGCGGAGCATGAGCGCACCGCCTGGCACGCACGAATCGAGCGCCTGGCGGCGAGCGGGCAGCGGCTGGTCGGCCTCGCCCGGCGCCCGGACGGCGGTGACTGGGAGGTTCGCGCGCTGATCGGATTCGCCGATCCGTTGCGCGACGGCATTCGCGAGGCGCTCGCCACGGCGCGAGACGCTGGCATCGCGGTCATCGTGGTCACCGGCGATCATCCCTCGACCGCGGCGGCCATCGCCGCGGAGGCCGGCCTGGATCGTGACCGCATTGTGGTCGGCGAGCGGATGGCGGCCTGGGACGATGCGCAGCTCACCGCCTCCCTGAAAGACCTCCAGGTGGTCGCCCGATCGACGCCGGACCAGAAGGAGCGTCTGGTCCGCCTGGCCCGAGCCGCCGGTCGGACGGTCGCGGTCACCGGAGATGGCGTCAACGACGCTCCCGCGCTGAATCGAGCGGACGTCGCCGTGGCGATGGGCTCCGGCACCGCGGTCGCGCGGGAGGCCGCCGACCTGGTCCTGGGCGACGACTCATTCGCGACGCTGCTCTATGGGCTGGCCGAGGGGCGACGCATCGTCGACAACGTCCAGAAGGGACTGATCTTCCTGGTCTCGACCCACGTCGCGCTGCTCGGCTTCATCCTCATCGCGACGGTCTACGGCTTCGGCCAGCCGCTCCTCCCGATCCAGATCCTCTGGCTGGAGCTGTACATCGACCTGTCGGCGTCGGTCGCCTTCGAGCTGGAGAAGGCCGAGCCGGACCTGATGCACCGGCCGCCACGACGGCAGGGCGAGCCACTCCTGACCAGCGGGATCCTGGGGCGCATCGCGATCGCCGGCGGGT
>JAUSJS010000054.1 GCA_030647575.1 Candidatus Limnocylindrales bacterium
ACCCGCCGCGGTGACGCCGACCGAGCAAGCCGTCGCGCTCAGGCGGCGCAGGGCCAAGCCCGAGCCGATCCGGACTCGACCGCCGCGCAAGGCACGCGACACGGCGCCGCCGACGGTCGAGGTGGCGCAGGACGCGAGCGCCGAGTAGTCGCGCCCGCCTGAAGCCAACGGACGGGCCCGGGGCGCAAGCCTGGGGCCCGTTCACTCTGCGTTTGCGTCGTTGGGCTGCACGCTGCGCATTGTTCGCCGCGCCGAGTCCGGCGTATATACTCAGGCTGACGTCAGTATCACCGGAGGTAAGAGCCCAGGCTGATGACCAGTGATCAGGTTCGATGGGAACTCGGCGGGCTGGTCGACCCAAGGGGCGGGCTCGGGCGGATCCTTCCGACTGAACGTCTGATGGCCCCGGCAGCGGCCCAGGTTGTGGCGGATGCGCTCGTGTGGAACGGGTTCGGTCGCTCGATTGCGCCAGACCGGCACATGCTCGAGGCATTCGTCGATCTCGCGGATCGGCCCGCGGCCAACGTCCTGCGCTACGCGATGAAGTGGGGTCCGCTGTTCACGACACTGTGTCAGTGCGACTGGGATGCCGCGGCGGTGGACTACGCACTGCCGGACGACTACCTGCGCGTCCACGATCACGACCCCGACTCCGAACACTCATGCCGGTGGTATCTCTTCGAGCAACCGATCTGGGGCGGAACCGAGCCACTCGCTGCCTGGCGGAGGCACTCGCGCCGGGCTCGCGGACTGCTGCGCATCGCGGCCGCTTTGAACAGCGGATCCGGGACCGGAGACCGCAACGATTGGGACGACGTCTACCAACCGTACGACCTTGGTGACGGCTACGACATCGAGGATCCAAAGGACGCGCGGTTGCTGCTGAGCCAGCAGCTGGACTGGTGGCTCTACATCTCTGGCTGTCGGCCGACAGTCCTGCTCGGCGCTGCGCACCCCCTGATGCTCGAGGGCGATGGCCTCTTTGCTGCGCTCGGCCTGCAACTCGCCTTTGTGGCCTCCGTCTCGCGTGGCTTGGCGATCTGCTCAGGCTGCGGGACCGTATTCACACCCCGGCGCCTCCAGGCCGGCCGCGCCGCCTACTGCCGACGCTGTGGTGTCCAGGCAGCTCGGCGCGATGCCGCCCGCCGTTACCGTGAGCGGCAGCGCGGGATGGGCCCGACCTACACACCGATCGCGACCGCCACTTCGGGCCACGTCCGGTCCGCCTCCCCCTCGAGCCGCCGGAGGTAGACGCTCGTGACCGCCAGACTCGAGTGATCGAGGAACGCGCTCACGGCCTCGTTCGATGCCCCGCATCCCGTCGCTGTGCCTCAGGACGTGGATGCCGGTCGGCGCGAGCCCGGCTGGCCGGAGGTAGCGCCGGGACTGTCTGTAGAACGTGCCGCTGCTGATTCCGGACTAACGAACGAGTCCCCCGTCGCCGGAGGTCCCGCTGCCACTCGAGCGGACGCTCGGAGCGGGGGCCCCCGGGGCGTTTCTCCTGGATGGCGTACCCGTTGACAGAGGCGGGCTCGGTGCTGCATACACGATGGTGAGGACGGGGAAGCCCCGGCTTCAGCCGCGGCCCCGCCGTATCGTCCCGAAAAGGAGGCACGCCCATCGGTGGACACAACCGGCTTGTCGTGGCGGGCGTGTTCTTGGCCCTCTTCGTGTACGACGGCGTGCTACGGCCGCTGTTGGCCGGGCTGGTCGCGCTGCCCGTGATCCCGGGTGGCCTGAACACCCTCACCGTCATCCTTCTGCTCTTCAGCCTGTGGCATGCGTCATATGCGTTGGGGGTTCGGCTCACCCTCGTCTTCTTCGCGATCACCGCGGTCACGTCCTGGATCTTCGAGGAGATCGGGGTGGCCACGGGGCTCATCTATGGCCCGTACCACTACACCTCGACGCTCGGTCCGTGGCTCGGCTCGGTCCCGGTCCTCATCCCCCTCGCCTGGTTCATGATGGTCTACCCGAGTTACGTCGTGGCCAACCTGATCGTGGACGGATCGCCGGTCGGCACGCCCGGGGGCCGCGGCCACCTCGTCGGTCTGGCCCTCCTCGGCGCCCTTGTGATGACCGCCTGGGATCTCGTGGTCGATCCCATCCTCTCCGGTCCGACCTTTGGCGCCTGGGTATGGGAGACCGGTGGTCCCTACTACGGGGTCCCGGTCCAGAACTACCTCGGCTGGATCGTGACCACCTTCACCGTCTATCTCCTGTACCGCTCGGTGGAGCGACGCTGGACGCCCCAGCCGGTCGGGCCGCTCTCCCTCGGTCCAAGCGGGATGCCCGTCCTCGCCTACGCGGCGATGATGCTCGCGAACCTCCTGTCGGGCGCCGCTCCGGCGGCGCTCGCGGTGATCGCGCCCGTCGCCATGGGGATGCCGGTCGTGGCCGCGTTCGTTCGCCTGGTGAGCCCGAGCGGCGGGGCCGCCCGAAAAGGCGCATCGCGGTTGCCCTGAGCCGACGCCTTGGCTCGTCAAATCAATCGCGCGCCGCAGGCGCTCTTAAACCCCGATTGCGACCGCCACCTCGGGCCACGTCCGGTCCGTCTCGCCCTCGAGCCGTCGGAGGTAGACGGAGGTGACCGCCAGGCTCGAATGGTCGAGGAAGCTGCTGACCGCCTCGACCGACGCTCCAGCATCCCGCCGAAGCTTCGCTGCGCTGTGGCGGAGGACGTGCAGCCCGGTCTGGGGGAGGCCCGCCGCCCGGAGGTACCGGCGGAACCGGTTGTAGAACGT
>JAUSJS010000060.1 GCA_030647575.1 Candidatus Limnocylindrales bacterium
GGCAGGCAAATGAGCTCGTACGCTCCCGGCTCGACGCCGCGGAGATCGAGCCCCTCGACGATGACCACGCCTGCCTCCAGCAGGGCAACGTGGGTGGGCGTCGGCTCGTCGAAGGGAGCGATCGACAGGTAATCGGCGCCAACAAGCCGAACTCCGCGTTCGACGAGCAGCCTCGCGCCCTCGAAGGTCAGGCCGGCGAACGAGGCATCCAAATCGGGCCGTGCCCAAAGCTCGGAGTTACGGCTCCTGAAGAGCAGCCGTTCCGTGCCGGCCGGAAGGGCCAGTCCGTCCAGCGCCTCGGGGTCGAAATGGCCTTCGATCGATCGTGCGTCGACGACGACGACGGGTCCGATCAGCGCGTCGAGGTCGATTCCCTCGATGCCGACGGCTCCATCGATGAAGTGGCTCGGGGCGTCGATGTGGGTTCCGCTATGCACCCCGAAGTCAAGCCGGCTGACATTGCAGATCGCGCCTGCGCTCATCGATGCGGCTCGCTCGAGGAGGACCGGCGGATCGCCCTTGAAGGTCGCCATGCCGGAACGGAGCGGAACGCTGATGTCGTGCCAGACCATGCTCGCCTCTCTCCGATACGCTGGGGACGGTATCCGTCGATGCCGACGCCCGACCAGTCTGGGGGTTACCTCGCCGGCGGGAACCGAACGGACGGTCTCGACGTACTATCTGCCAACGACTCGGCACCCCGGGCCGCGTCGTGCGTCATTCGATCCGTCCGACCTCGGCGCGCCAGACCCGCCACCGAGACCCTCGACACACTCGCGAGAGAGGCCGATGACCAAGATCCAGGAAACCGGCGACAAGGTGATATCCAACGTCGAACGCGTCATCGTCGGCAAGCACCACGAGGTTCGCCTCGCGTTGGTCGCGCTGCTATGTCGCGGCCACGTGCTCATCGAGGATGTGCCAGGGACCGGCAAGACTGTGCTCGCCAAGGCGATCGCGCGGAGCCTCGGCTGCTCCTTCCGGCGGATCCAGTTCACCCCGGACCTGCTCCCATCAGACGTGTCGGGCCTCTCCATCTACAACCAGAAGACCCAGGAATTCGAGTTCCGGCCGGGCCCGATCATGAGCCAGGTCGTCCTGGCGGACGAGATCAACCGGGCCACCCCCAAGACGCAGTCGGCGTTGCTCGAGTGCATGGAAGAGCACCAGGCCACGATCGACGGGACGACCTACCAGATGCCCGATCCGTTCCTGGTCATCGCCACCCAGAACCCGATCGAGTACGAAGGCACGTTCGCCCTGCCCGAGGCCCAGCTCGACCGGTTCATGCTCCGGCTGCGCCTCGGCTATCCCCAGCCGATCGAGGAGATTGTCATCCTCGACGAGCAGAAGCGCAGTCACCCGCTCGAGGAGCTCGTTGAGGTCCTGACCGTGGAGGACCTGCGCGCGATGCAGGCCGCCGTGCGCGAGATCTACGTCGACTCGAGCGTCTCGGACTACATCGTCCGCCTGGTCAACAACACGCGGAACCACCCCGACGTCTACCTCGGCGCCTCGCCGCGCGGCTCGATCGCGCTCTACCGCGCCGGCCAGGCGCTGGCCGGCCTGCTCGGCCGGGACTACGTGCTCCCCGATGACGTCAAGGCGCTCGCCGAGCCGGCGCTCGCCCACCGCCTGATCATCAAGACCAGCTCGTCCATCCACGACGTCCAGGCCGGACAGGTCATTCGCGAGCTGCTCGAATCGACGCCGATCGACGGGATCCGTCCGACCGGCGGCGGCCCGACCGAGCTGCGGCCCATCACGCGCAGCTCGTCCTCGACCGCGAACGCCTAGCGTCCCCATCCAGCCGGCCAAGCGGGGTACGCGGTGATCCGAAAGCTCCAGCTGCTCGCCGCCGTCGCGATCCTGGTCATCGCGGCATTCTCGACGGCGCTGCCGTTCCTGTTCTATCTGCTCTACCTGGCGATCCTGGTCGTCGGTGGCTCGTACGTGCTGGTCCGCCTCGGCCTGACCGACCTGGAGGCAGGCTACGCGGTCAGCCAGTTGCGCGGCCACGTCGGCGACAAGCTGCGTGTCACCTACACCCTGCGCAACGGAAGCCGGATCGCCAAGCTGTGGCTGGAGATTCACAATCCGACCACCCTGCCGGGCGGCCTTCCGGGCCGGGCGATCACGCTGGCAGGCCGGAGTGAGCGCTCCTGGCTGATCCGGATCCCGCTCGCGCGGCGCGGCCACTTCCGGATCGAGCCGCTCCACATTCGGACCGGCGATCCATTCGGCTTCTTCGAGGCCTCGGCCACGGTCGGCCAGGGCGTCTCCGTGGTGGTCTACCCGCGGCTCGAGCCACTACCGCGCTGGCGACTGCCGGCCGCCGCCCTCGAGGGGAGCCAGGTCTCACCCGTCCGGACCCTCCAGACGACGCCGCTCGCGACCACGGTGCGGCCGTATGCCCCGGGCGACAGCATGAACCGGATCCACTGGAAGAGCACTGCCCGGCACGGCGAGATCCAGGTCAAGGAGTTCGACCTGGAGCAGACCGCCGACGCCTGGATCGTGCTCGATCTCCAGCGCGACATCCAGACCGGGCGCGGTGACGAATCGACCGTCGAGGCTGCGGTTCGCGCCGCCGCCTCGATCGCCGACAAGGCGCTCCAGGAGAACCGCTCGGTCGGCATGACCGCCAACGCCGCTCGGACGGCCTTCCTGCCGCCGGACCGCGGCAGCCGCCAGCACCTCAAGATCATGGAGCTGCTCGCGTCGGTCGAGGCGGACGGCAGCGCCCCATTGGTCGAGACGCTCATCGCCACCGTGGGCCGCCTGCGTCGCGGGATGACGGCGGTGATCATCACCCCATCCCTCGATCCGTCCTGGGTTCGCCCGCTGGCGGCGCTTCGCGCGCGAGGCGTGGCCTGCGTCGTCGTGACCCTCGACGCCGCGGCCTACGAACGAGTCCCCCACCCGGCGCCAGCGGTCACGGTCGAGGGCGGCCCGCCGCCGCCCGAGATCGACGCGGAGACCGCCAAGCGCGCCCGCGCCCTCCGACATGCGCTCGCCGAATACGAGCTGACCTCGTTTACGATCACCCCGGGCCGGCCGCTCGGCGAGATCCTCACCCGATGAACCGGATCAACCGGCCGAACGTGCGCCTGCCACTCGCCCCGGCGGAAGGTTGGGTGACCCTCGGTCTGGCGCTGCTCCTGTGCCTCACCCTGGCCTGGTCGCTCGACGACGCGCGCTGGGTCCTGGGTCGGGACACGTACCTCGACTTCCTCCCGCTGGCAGCCGCCGGCGGTGTCCTGGTCGGATTCATCGGGCCGAAGGTCGGCTGGGGCCGCTGGCAGACGCATCTGATCGGATCGATCTTCGCGGCGCTGATCGTTCCGCTCTTCGTGGCCTCCGCTGCTCACCCGCAGGGCGCTTCGTTCCAGGAGCTGTACGTGGCGACCGCGGCATCGGTGGTCGCCGCCTATGGCGATATCGTCGTCCGCAACCAGGCCTCGACAATCCAGTACCTGCATTACCTGCTGTCCCTGGGCATGCTGATCTGGGCGACCTCGATGTTCGCCTCCTACGCGGTCTTCGGTCACCACCGCCCGCTCAGCGCCGTGACCGTCGTCGGCCTGCTCCTGATCGGGAACATGGCCCTGACCATCAACGACCAGCTCGTCTACCTGGTCCTGTTCAGCCTGGCCGCGCTCTTCCTGCTGATCCGTGGCCACGTCCTGGAGGAGCAATCCGAGTGGCTGCGTCGGCGGATCGGCGACCCGGGCTCGATCGCGTCGGTCTACCTTCGCGGCGGCACGGCGTTCATCACCGTCGCCGTGGCGGGCGCCTTGATCCTGACCCAGACGGCGGCCTCGAAACCGCTGGCCGGCGCCTGGGACGGTGTCAGTGACGGCCTGGTCGTCCTGTCCCGATCGCTTCAGCGCTTCCTGCCGGCGGGCGGTGCGAATCGGTCGTTCGGGGTCAGCTTCGGTCCGAACGCCACGGTGCAGCAGGTCTGGACCACCGATTCGACCCTCGCCGTGACGATCCAGCGGCCGCCGCCCGACAAGGCCGACTACTACTGGCGGGCGGTCACCTACGACCGGATCGAGCTGACCGGCTGGAGCATGAGCAATACGTCGACCGTCGTCCGCGGGCCAAGCACCTCGCTGCTCGATGGCCTGGCCGACAACGTGCCCGCCGAGGGTCATCGGGAGCTTGCCGTCACGATCACGCCCGAGGACTTCAACGGATCGACCATCCTGTCGCCGCAGACGCCGATCGGCGTGGATGAGCCGACCCGCATCACCGTGCTCGGATCGGGCTACTTCGCCACCATCGAGCGCGATGGTGGGAACGGTTCGTACGAGCTCCGGGCCCTCGTTCCGGTCAGCGGCGATGAGCCTGGCCAGCTCAACGAGGAGGCCCTGCGCGCCGCTGGCCAGGACTATCCGGAGGAGGTGCGGGATCTCTATCTGGGGGTCGCGGAGGGCTCGATCGGACCGGACGCGAAGGCGCTCGAGGACACGATCGTCGCCGAGGCCAGGTCCGAAACCCCGTACGACCTCGCGGCGCAGATCGTCAAGGAGCTCCACTCGTCGACCTACATCTATCAAACCGACGTGCGGGACGTCGACTGCGCCGGGATCTCGACGGTCGAATGCTTCGCCCGCTTCAAGCGCGGCTTCTGCCAGTACTACGCCGCGACCATGGCGGTGATCTTGCGCGACCTGGGGGTCCCGACCCGGATCGCACAGGGCTTCCTGCCCGGCTCGCGCGACCCGAATACGGGTGTCGAGCGGATCCTCAACAGCAACGCGCACGCCTGGGTCGAGGTCTACTTCCCGGGCTATGGCTGGGTGACCTTCGATCCGACCGGCGGTGGGGTCGCGGTCATCGCCCCGCTACCATCCGGCCGACCGGTCGCCAGCGGCTCGCCACGCCCGTCGGGCAGCGGCGTCCTGGCCACTCGACCCCCCGAGCGCGACCCGTTCGCCAACGATCCGAGCGGTCCCGCCGGCCCAGGCTCCAATCGGGGCGCCCTCGGGCCGCTGGTCGCCGTGGCGGTCCTGCTCCTGCTCGTCGTCGGCGGTCTCGCGTTCGCCGTCTGGCAGCGTGGGCCGCGCGGCGCAACCAGTGCCGACCGGGCGTACGGGACGGTCGCCCAGCTGGCGGCGCGTTTCGGGTTCGGGCCGCGACCGACCGAGACGGTCTACGAATTCGCCGGTGCGCTGGGGGAGGTGCTGCCGACGGCCCGGCCGGAATTGCAGACCGTCGCCCGGGCCAAGGTGGAGACGGCATATGGCCGCCAGATCCTGAGCGACGAGCGCCTCGCGGCCCTGCGCGCCGCCCAGCGCCGACTACGGGTGATCCTCCTCCGGCTAGCCTTCCGGCGCAAGGGCCGCCGCCGCTAGGGCCCGCTGGGGCGGCACACCCGTGCGTTGCCCGCCGCGCCGCTCGCTCACGCACGCCGCAGTGCGCTCGCGGGAAGCCCCTCTGCAGCCATGATTCCAGCCACGCTGGTCTACCCAACAGATCCTCGCCTCCGGTCGCCCGGCGTACCAGGCCCCTTGGGGTCTCCGACATGTGAGATGCCGAATCCGTTGAGGATTCTAGGGTGACTGGAACCGCTTGACCGTCGCTGGCCTGTGTACCAACCGGATTGGAACCTCCCGAGGTGCGCAAGCTCTCGTGCTCGCGCGCGCCTTCGGCTCAAAAGGCCCGATCGGCGATCCATTAGCTGGGGGAGCGGTCGCCGCTGGCTAGATCTTCGGCTGACGCGCCGCCCGTCGGCCTGGGTCAGAGCGCTCCGCTGCGACTCCGTTCCTCGAGGTCGGCCCGGGCTTCTTCGTCGAGAAGGCCGGCCAGATGAGCCGTCAGGTTATGGGCGCGCAGCACTGGCCGCCCGGCGCGAAGCTCGATGACGCTGACCCCGCACAGGTCCATCGACCACATCCAGAAGCGGTCGAGCGGCAGGTCGAACAGGGTCAGCAGCACCACCTTGAAAACGCCGTCGTGGCCGACGACGATCGACCAGGGGTGGTCCGGCACGGGATCGCGATAGCCGGCGACCTGTGGGCGGTCGGGCGACCCCGGCGCGCGACCTTCAGCCAGGCGCGCGAGGAGTACGGCCAGCCCCGGCCGGACCCGTGCCTGGACCTCGGGGAGCGACTCCCCGCCGGGCGCCCAGCCGTCGAGCGGCTGGCGGCGCCAGGCGGAAAGCTCACTGGCATAGCGAGCATCGATCTCGGTTCGATGCAGGCCTTCCCATTCGCCCTGGCCGATCTCCAGGAAGGCTGGGTCGGCTCGACGTTCGATTTCGTGGCCGGCCGCGCGGAAGGCCCGCTCGATCGCCTCGGCGGTCTGGGCGGCGCGTAGCAAGGGCGAATGGACGAGCTCGACGGGCGTGCTGCGGGGTACCGGGAGGGCCGGCGCGTCCTGCGCATGTGCCAGGCGCCGACCGACGAGTCCGGCCTGGCGCAGGCCGGTCGCGGAGAGCGGTGTCTCCGCCTGGCCCTGGAAGCGGCCCTGGACGATGAACGTGGACTCGCCATGCCGGACCAGGACGAGCGTCGCATCCAGGCCGTCCGGAATGAGCGGCGTCGTTGCCGCGGTCAGCGTGTGCTCCCCAACCGGATCGTCCAGAGGTCGAGGACGGCATCCTGGGCTCGGATCGCCTCTGAAACCGATTCCGGGACGTCGTCGTCGAGCGCCAGGATCATCAGGGCGTCCTCTCGCGGGCGGCTCCTGGCGAGGTGCATGGCGCTGATGTTGACGTCCGCCTCGCCGAGCATGATCCCGACCCGACCGACCGTGCCCGGGCGGTCCATGTGTCGGGTGATCAGCATGGCGTCGGCCGGCGCCATGTCCAGTCGGTAGTCATCGAGCCGGGTGATCCGTGGCTCGCCCGCGGCGACGGTTCCGGCGACCACGGCGGTCCGTCCGCCGGTCTCCCCGGACAGGGTCAGCTGGGCCGCGAAGGCGCCGGCGTCGGGGGTCTTGCGCTCGACCACGGTGATCCCTCGAGCCTTGGCCAGGGCGCCTGCGTTGACCAGGTTGACCCGTTCGGTCGTGGCCGTCTCGAGGAGGCCGCGCAGGACCGCGGCCGTCAGCGGACTGCCGTCATGCTCGGCCAGCTCACCGGCGATCTCGAGCGTGAGCGTGCGCACGCCACCGCGCGAGAACTGGGCGAAGAAACGACCGAGGATCTCGGCGAGCGGCAGGTACGGCGCGATCGCCCGGGCCGTCTCCGGGGTGAGGAGCGGCGCATTGACCGCGTAGCGGGCACTCCGCCCGTCGAGCACGTCGAGCACCTGCGCGGCGACCTCCTCGGCGATCAGGATCTGGGCCTCGGCCGTCGACGCCCCCAGGTGCGGCGTCAGGAGCGTGTTGGGCGCGTCGAGGAGCGGCGATCCGAGTGGCGGTTCGTGCTCGAAGACGTCGATCCCGGCGCCGCCAAGATGGCCGGAAGCCAGGGCCTCGGCCAGGGCGGCTTCGTCGACGACCCCGCCACGGGCGACGTTCAGGATGATCGAGCCGGGCTTCAGCTTCGCGATGGCGTCGCGCCCGATCAGCCCACGCGTCGCCCGGGTCAGCGGGACGTGCAGGCTGACCACGTCCGCCCGGCGGAACAGCTCGTCGAACTCGACCAACTCCACGCCGTGGTTGGCCGCCTGCTCTTCGGTCACGAACGGGTCCATCGCGAGGACGGTCATCTCCATGGCGATCGCCCGGACGGCAACCGCCTGGCCGATCTTGCCGAGCCCGACGATCCCCAGGGTCCGGCCGCGCAGCTCGAGGCCGGTGAACTGGGCTCGCTTCCACTCGCCGCGCCGGACGGATGCATCGGCCGACGCCGTTCGCCGAGCCAACCCGTAGAGCAGGGCGAGGGTGTGCTCGGCGGCCGCGATCGTGTTGCCGGTCGGCGCGTTGACGACCATGATCCCGGCCCGCGTCGCGGCGTCGAGATCGACGTTGTCCACGCCAACGCCGGCCCGGCCGATGACCACCAGGCGGGTCCCGGCGGCGATCAGCCCGGCATCGACCTGAACCTGGCTGCGGACGATCAGCGCGTCGTAGTCGGGCAGGATCGCGCGCAGCTCGTCGCGCGAAAGCCCAGGCCGCTCATCGACCTCGTGGCTGGCCCGCAGGAGCTCGATGCCCTCGCTGGCGATCGGCTCGGCAACCAGGATCCTCATCCACCCGCGCCGGCAACGGCCGGTGTGGCGACGCCGAACGACTCGAGCGCCGCGATCTGGGCCGCCGCCACCGCCGATCCGGGCCGGACCGCTCGTCCGGCCGAGATCGAGACGAACTCGAGCACGCTCATTGCGCCGAGGATCTCCTCGAGCGTGATCGAACCAAGGTGGCCCAGCCGGAAGACCTTCCCGGCCAGCTTGCCCTGACCGCCAGCGAGGATCAGGCCGCGGCGCTTGATCTCGGCATTGAACGGCTTCCAGTCCAGGTCGTCGGGAACGGCCGCCGCGGTGACGGTCCGGGAGGCATGTCGCTGGTCGGCGAAGAGTTCGAACCCGAGCGCGCGCAGGCCTGCGCGCGCAGCCGCTGCGCAGGCCTCGTGGCGTGCGAAGACGCTGTCGGCGCCCTCCGCGCTCATGAGGCGGATCCCTTCGTCGACCTGGTAGACCACAGCGATGGCCGGCGTCCACGGCGTCTCGCCCGCTGCATGGCTGTCGCGATGGGCACGAAGGTCCAGATAGACCCGCGGCATCGTCGCGGTCTGCATGGCGGCCCAGGCGCGCGGTGAGGCGGCGATCATGGCCAGTCCCGGGGCGGCCATCCAGGCCTTCTGCGAACCGGTTACGACGACGTCCACCCCCCACGCGTCCATCTGGAACGGGACGGCGCCCAGGCCGGAGACGCTGTCGACCAGGATCAGCGCGCCGGGGGCCAGCTGGCGCACGACGGCGGCCAGCTCCGGGATCGGGTTCATGACCCCGGTCGAGGTCTCGTTATGGGTCAGCAGGACTGCCCGGTAGGCCGGATCACGCCGGAGCTCCTCGCGGAGCACAGCCGGTTCAGCGGCCTGGCCCCATTCGACCTCGATCGTGGTGACATCGGCGCCGTATGTCCGGGCAATCTTGGCGAACCGGTCGCCGAACGCTCCGATGGAGACGGCCAGGACCCGGTCACCCGGGGAGAGGGTGTTGACGATCGCGGCCTCGAGACCCCCGGTCCCGGCTGTCGTGATCATCGCGATGTCGCTCGAGGTGCCGAAGTACGGCTTCATTCCGGTCAGGATCCGCTCGAGCATCGCCGCAAACTCGGGGCCGCGGTGGTTGATCATCTGGCGCGCGCCGGCTTCACGGACGCTCGGGGGGAGGGACGTCGGGCCGGGGATGCGCAGGTTCGGCTCGAAACGATCCACTGGGACCTCCTGGCTGGGACGAGGGCGTCGCGGGCCATGGTCGCACGAGTTGACGGATGATCGCCAGCCTGTCATATATGCCGGCATATGCCAACTCGCCGAACGACCATCCTTGCCGAAGCCGACCTGCTCGAGCGGATCGATCGCTTTGCGAACAGGACGCGCACGACCAAGACCGCGGTGATCGCGGCCGCGCTCGAGGCCTACCTGGCCGAGCATGACGCAGCCCCGGAGCTGTCGTTCCTGGCGATCGGCCAGAGCACGCACGGGCGCCTGTCGCTGGACGGGCGGTCGATCATGCGACGCGAGGCGGGGCGACGGTCCGGCTTGACGCGCTGAGCGCCGGGTGGCCATCTTCCTCGATCCGAGTGCCGTGGTCGCCGCCGCCGATCGCGCGGATCTCAATCACGCCGCGGCGATGGCCTGGTTTCAGCGAGCGGACGAGCCGCTCCTGCTCGGGGCTCTGTGCCTCGGGGATCTCGACACGCTCCTTCAGCGGGAACTCGGCGCTCCCGCGGTGCTCGCCCTCGTGCGCTCCATCACCGGCGGCGCGATCCGGCTGGTCTCACCGACCGAGGCAGACCTGTCCCGCGCAGCCCAGCTGCTGGAGACTGCCGCCGAGCACCGGCCACGGCTGACCGACGCGCTGATGGTCGCCGCCGCCGAGCGGCTGGGAGTCCGCCGGATCGCGACGTTCGACCGTCGACCGATTGCCATCTTCCGGCCGCGCCACGTTCGCGCCTTCGATCTCGAACCGTAGCCGCCGACTACGGGGCCGCCTATGACGGCTCATGCGGGCCTGAGCTCGCCCGAGGCGGCCCAACAGCCAGACTCGACGTCGGACCCGCCTCGTGGCGAAAGTCGGTTTCGCATTCTGTGGCAGGCTGGACGTTGCGCTCCGCAGTAGCACGTACCCTCGCCCGAACGTCGTGAGCTGCACAGACCTCCCGAGGACCAAAGAATCCATGACACTCGCCCGCCGCCCGCGCCGTCGCCGCTCGGTTCGCCGCGTTCTGCTGCTCGCGATCGGCGCCGGCGCGGTGGTCGCGACCTTCGCCGTCTCGACCGACGCGTTCGGGGCCGGCCACCTGTTCGAGCGGGCGGTCACAAAGATCGATCGCTTCATCGCCGGCCCGGTGCCGGACCGCCCGACGGACGGGACGATCCTGGTCACGCCGCCACCGCTGACCGCCGCCCCGATCGTCGCGCCGTCGCCGACGCCGCGCGAGTCCGGTGCTGCGGCGCTGTCAGCGCCGGAGCCAACGCCAACCCCGTCGCCGACCCCGGCCCGCCTT
>JAUSJS010000070.1 GCA_030647575.1 Candidatus Limnocylindrales bacterium
AGGTCGTGCGGGTCGCGGCCGGTGTTGACCGCGAGGGTGCCGTCTACATCCACGATCCAGGCTCGGGGCAGGGTATCGTCGTGTGTGACATAGCGATAACCCGACGCCTCCGCGCCAGGCTCAGCGCGTTGCTCCTGCCGGAGCGTGCTGACCATACTCGCGTGCATCGAGCGGACGGCGTCCTCACCGATCGACTTCCCGGTCGCGCACCGCTCACCCGACGCGTCCCGCAGAACACACAGCTCAACCGAGACGTCGGTGAAGTCCTGTATGCGGAAGTCGGCTCCGGCGTCCCCTGCGATCTCTCGCCAGGCACGGACATAGCGGGTGCGGATGTTGGTTGCGTCCACCACCACGGAGACCCCGGCCTCTAGCAGCGCGGTAGCCGCGCCCTGTTCGGCGGCCGTGATCGCGCGCTCCTTGACGTACAGCTCGGGATCCTTGAAGTAGTAGATGTACGCGTCGCCCACCGCGCCGAACAGCTCGCCGCGCAGGTCGTCGCGGTTGACTCGCGCCCGCTTGCCCGGCTCAGCCTCGGCTACCCAAGCTCGCGCCCAGGTCGTCTTGCCGGAACCCGGTACGCCACGGACGACTACCAGTTCAGGCTTGCCGCTCACAGGACGATGTATTCCCGCGGCGTTGGGTTCGCAGCGCGCGCCACTCGAAGGCAGCGACCGCAGGCCATGCCCATTGGTAGGTTGAGCCCTAGCCGCCACCGCTCGACCGTACGCCCGCACAGCGCCGTCAGCATGAGCCGCTCGTTCACCTCATCTACGAGGTGAAGCTTCAGGCCCGGCCGCTCCTGCGCGTACCTCATTTCTCGTAGTCCGCGATGGCCGCGCCCAGGAACACCAGGTCGTCCATCCCCGCGTAGTCCACGACGATCCGGTTCTCCGGGTAGACGATTTCGAATAGCCACGTCCAGCTCGGATCGATCATGATAAACCCGTAATGGTCGCGCCAGATCTTCGTCGCGCGCAGTGCCTGCTCCGACTCGAAGGAGCCACGTGTAGCGATCTCCCACCGGCCCGGAGCGGACGGGTACAGGATGCCGAGCGAGCCGTCGAGCTTATCGGTGACCTCGACCAGTGCGTCTAGGTCGAGATGGGGGAGGGCGTCCCCTCCCCCTTCGGCCCGCTCAGCGGGCCTGGCCTCTCCAGACCAACTCGTCGGGACGTGCTCACCGTAATTGTAGAATTTCGGCCAGGGGCGAGCGACTACGACGTTTCCGTCGTTGACGATCAGCCCCCGGCACTGCCGCGTGACGTCATCCCATGCTCGGTTGTACTGGCATTTCGCCGTGTAGTTGAAGATCCGGAGAGGCGCGGTTGGGTGCAGGCGGACGGAGACGAGTCCCTCGCAGAGGTGCGAATCGAGTAGGCGCACGTCAAGTAGGTCGGCTAGTTGCATGGCCACACCGTACTCGGAAATCGCGCCGGGGGTCGGGGTAATCTGCAGCCCCCGACCCCCACGGCCGGGTGGCGGTCACCCGGTACCCGCTCCCCGCATAGTAACGCCGCGCGGAGCCACTCACGTCCGTCTGTGTGACGGCCCAGGCTGGGTGCGACCCAATCCGTACCTGGGAGTGTAGCGCCACGACGAAGGCCCCGAAGGGCCTCCGTACTTTCGTCGGCCGGACTGACCCTGTATCAGCTTGACAGCCGCTCCCGTGAACTGCGCCAGCCGCTCACGGGGATACCTGGCTCGGGTGAGTGCCCCGGCTCCGACTCCACGCACGGTAGCCGAAGCGGTGGCCGTAGGCAAGGGCCAAGAACGAGGTAGGCCCCCTGTGCTTGTCGGGGGCCTGGTTGCGGTTGCCGCTGTACCTCGTAGCCCTCACGGTACTCAGGAAGGCTGCGCTGTCCATCCCTCGGACGAGGGATTAGAGATTCGGCGCGATGAGCACGACGTACGCTAGGACGGACACGACGGCGACTAGGACGACGATCAGCCAGGTTGGCATTCCACCACCCCTAGCCTACAGGAGACCCGGTCACGTTGAAGATGTTGACGACGAGACCCACAGCGGTGGCGAGCCCGGCGACGAGCGCGAACATACGCTCCCTCTTCGTCCAGCCATCGGTGGCCGCCTCCTTGAGAACGTCCTTCGCGCGGGACACCATCGTCATCGCCTGCGCCTCCGTGAAGTGACCCTTGTACGATTCCAACTGCCACGCCAAGAGCTCGTTGTGCTCGATGAGCATCTTGTCCCGAAGAGGCATGAGGCTATCGGCCCACGCCACCTTCTCAGCGAACGCAACCTTCAGATTCTCCAGATCATGCTCATCGGCCTTCTTGATCAACTCGGATCCGATCCACAGACGGAGCCGAAGCTCCAGTTCGGCTAGGTCGGCTCTCAGCGCCTCGCGCGAGATGGTCACGACCTTGGGATCAGGATCCATACCTCTAGTCTACCGCCGCGCCCTCCGCCTGACGACGCGCGGCGGACGAGCCTACGGCCGAGCGAGGTACTCGCCAGAGACGCCGTCAATGGACACACCCCCAGTGTTGGTGTCTCCGGCGTCTGAAGCATACCGCGTGAGGTCGAACCTAAAGCGGTCGCCCGCCTGCACACTGGCAGCCGCAATCGTGAAGGTTCGCGACACGTCATTCGTGTCAGCGGGAACCGCCCAGTCCCAG
>JAUSJS010000075.1 GCA_030647575.1 Candidatus Limnocylindrales bacterium
GCCCGATGGCGGCGCTCGATCAGGTCCTGGCGCTCGCGCTGGCTCGGGGTCAGGCCGGCCAGCTCGCGATTGACGTCGGTCACGACAAGGGTGGGAACCAGGAAGGCGCCCGATGCGGCAAGGACCTCGATCGCGGGGCGATCCGCCAGCCAGGCGTGCTCGACGCTGTCGACCCCGCCGCGTGCCGAGGCCACGACCGAATCCGACCCCTGCGCATGGCTCATGACGCGAACGCGATGGCGTCGAGCCTCCCCGACGATTGCCCCGATCTCGGGCTCGGTCAATTCCAGGTCGCCATGGACCATCCGGCCCGGCGCGAGACCGGTGGTCGTGAGCATCGCCGCCTCTGAGGCCACGATCTTGATGACGTCGGCGCCGTCGCGAACCTGGCGGCGGACCGCCCGAGCCAGCTCGAACGCGCCGTCCGCCTCGATCCCGAACTGGTGCCCGTGACCACCGGTGATCCCGATCGCCGAACCCGCGGCAAGGAGTCGTGGACCGGACACGTGACCGGCCGCGATCGCGTCACGCAGAACGAGCTCGAGGTTACGGATCGACCCGGCTCCGCGGGCGGTCGTCACGCCGGCTCGCAACGCCTGGGCCGCGTGGCCGGCGGCGGCGAGGACGATCTCCGTATCGCTGCGTCGGGCGATCGTCGCGATCGAGCCCTCGGTCGGGTCGAAGGTGTAGTGGGCGTGCGCGTCGATCAGACCCGGCAGCAGCGTCGAGCCGGCGCCCTCGATGATGACCGGCGCGACTCTGTCCGGCGCGGCTGCGCCTGCCTCCGGCCACGCCGCTCGATGCGGGACGACCGCGGTGATCCACTCGCCATCGACGACCACGTCGACGTCGTTGCGGGCATCGTCCCCCACCCCGTCGATGAGCCGAACGTTCGAGAAGACATGGCGCACGGCAGATAGGGTACCTGCGGACGCGCCTGGCGCTGCGGACCCGGTGCGGCGCCGCCGGACGGACCTGCGGACGGCCGGACGGCCTGCGGACGGCCGTTCCCGCCGCGAACATCGCTGGCATCGATTGAACTCGGGCAAGCGCGTCCACAGGGCCGCTGCTGACCGCCGATCGGACGCGGTCCGCGGCTGTTTCGAGCGTGAGACCGATGTGTAGATGCGCGAGACAGCCGCGCGGATCGGCGTTCTCGGCCGATGCCGACCCCTTGCGGCTCCGCCTACCCCGAGGCAATCGGTATCAGCGTTATGGATCTGAGCACTGCGCACTGCCAGCCCGCCGAGGACCGCCGGGTGTTGGGATGTGCGCCCCAAGCTCACGTGCGCCCGCTCGGCTCGGGGCGGCTGACGGTAGACTCGGGCCTGCGCCCCGTCCCCGGCCAACAGGAGTCCACCGATGTTCCGCCGCTTCCTTGCACCCGCGACCGCGCCAAGCGACGAGGCCCCACGATCCGCCACCAGGGAGGCTGAGACCCACGGAGAGACCGCCACCGTCCGCCGGATCGTCGCCCGCCTTGAGGCGATGCCCCCCGAGCGCGCGCGGCTGATCGCATCGGCAGCCTACACGCTGGCCCGGGCGGCCCACGCAGACCTCGACATCAGCGACGACGAGACTGCCGCCATCGAGCGCGAGCTCCAGCGCGACGGCGCGCTGGACGAGCCGACCGCCGTGCTCGTGACGCAGATGGCCAAGCTCCAGGCAAATACCATCGGTGGGACCGAGGACTATGTCGTCACCCGCGAACTCAAGGCGCTCGCCTCACCGGCGCAGCGGCTCGACGTGCTGCGGGCGTGCTTCGCGATCGGTGCGGCGAGCGGCACGATCTCTGCGGAAGAGACGGCGGTCCTCAACCAGATCGCCGGCGAGCTCGACATCGACGCCGCGTCGCTCAACGCGATTCGGGCCGACTACCACGATCGGCTCTCCTCGGTCCAGCGGCTCCGGCGGGTCACCGGGGGCGGTTGACCGGTACAGTCGGGCCGCGCCCTCGAGCGCGAGGCCCAGGAGCGGACTCGCGATTGTACAACTAGTACTACTTGACACATCTTCCCGGAGCGGCCGATACTCTCATCCATGCAGCAGATCACCTACTCCCGGGCTCGTGCTGACCTCGCGGACCTCTACGACAATGCGCTCGCGCACCTCCCCACACGAATCGAGCGTCGCCGGGCTGACCCTGCCGTGCTGCTCTCCCTGGAGGACTTCAAGGCCCTTCTGAGCCAGTTCGAGTTCGCACCGGAGGTGCTGTTCGAGGCCTCCTCGGTGGCGGTGTGGCTGCCGGAACTCTCGATCTGGGGACGAGGCACCACCTTCGCTGACGCCAAGGAAGATCTTCTGGCGGAGATCGATCAGCTTCTCGCCCTGCTCGCCGAGGACGCGAGGTTGCGTTCGGCTCCAAACATGGTCGAACGGCTGCCGTGGATCTTCCGGTTGATGTACGCGGAGAGCGATGCCGAGCGTGAGGAGGTGCTGTTCGCTGCGCCTGCCGCGGAACGACGTCCCCTGGCCGTCGCGGGAGCCTGAGCGGCTCCTTTGGCCACCTTCGGGGACCTAAAGACGTTCGTCGAGCACGACGGCTGGGCTGAGGAGCCGAACCTCGTGCGCGGGCGCGTGCGGACGGGTGATCACTGGCGCTACCGGAAGGATCTTCCGGATCGGACGAGCCTCCGTACGAAGGTCTCCCACAGCCTGCGCGACGAGATCGCGATCGACCTGTTCAAGCGCATCATGCGTGATCAGCTGCGGGTCACCGAAGATCGTTTCTGGGATGTCGTTCGGGGAGGACCGACCGAAGTGACCGAGGCACCTCCCCCACAAGCAGCGACGGTTCCTGGGTGGCTCGTTCAACGGCTGATCTTGACCGTGGGGCTTCGGGAGGACGAGGTCCGCGCCATGACCGTGGACGAGGCACACGCGGCCTGGGAGGCCTACAAGGCCCAGCCCCAGTAACGGCGTGGATCGGACCTCAACGTCCAGACAGGCGTGCTCTCGCCCGACCAGAGCCGTTCCCGGCCTACGGTCTGGCCTTCGGTTTCATCATCCACCAACCGGGGTGGTACACGACGTGTTGCGCGAGGCCATTAGGCGCGAACCGCCGTCAGACAGCAATCCGGGTGGTAGGTGGAGACCGAATCGCCCTGTCCGCCAGGCCCGAGTCGCCGCGAACCACCTGGGCTGGCAGGTGACAGGAACTCGGCCGCGTCACCGGCGGCGGTTGATCCTTGGCGGTCAGGTACTGGCGAGATGGATCTCGACGAGCCCGTCGCCCAGCCGTCGACGAATCTCGGAGAGAAGCTCGGCGTCGTAGGCAACCCCGCGGCGTAGCTCCATCGGGAGTGCCGCGCCCCCGCCGGGACCCGGCACATGAATGATCACCCGGGTCTCGCCGGGGCGATCGCGCAGGACCGACTTGAACGTCTCCATCGCCCCAACGACTCGGTCGCTCGAGGCGATCGCCGCGAAACTGACGTGGAGGACAGTGTTCGGTCCGGCATCGACCGGGGCATCCGCCCTCGCGTCGGCCACGATTCGCGAGCGGGCCTCGTCAGGGACGGGCGGCTCGTCCCGATCGTCCGACGGCCGGACCCCGCCGGGCAGCTCGACATGCGCCCCGATCGGCTCGGCCGGGGCGATCGGCGGCAGGTCCACAGCCACCATTCCGCCGCCGCGGCGAGGCGAGACATAGGGAACGATCGGTGTCCGTTCTTGCGTCCCGCCGGCCATGGCTGGAGCCGCCTGGCCCGGGCCGACGGCGACCAGTGGCCGGCTGAACCCTCCCGGCGAACTGGCCGGGGCGCCTGGGCCAACCGTTTGCGGGCCCCCTCCCGGGCCGACTGCCTGGGCACCGGCGTAGCCCGACCCGTTCCCGCCGCCATTCGATGGCCGTCGTCCCGAGGCCCGGTCGCCGGCCGCGACCTGGCGTGCGAAGGCGTCCGGGCCGGCGCCAGCTGCCTCATCCCAATCCGAGACAAGGTCGGCGAGCAGCGCGATCTCTTCGCCCTTGTGATCCACTCGGCCTGCCACCAGCAGGATCGCGCCATCGCGCCAGGTCGGTCCTGTCTGCTCGAAGAGGCGCGGAAAGACCACGATCTCGATGCTGCCCTGCAGATCCTCGAGGGTCACGATCGCCATCGCCGCCCTGGCCTTGGTCACCACCGTCCGGCTACCGGTGACGATCCCGGCGACGACGACTCGCTGGCCGTCGAGCGATTCGTCGCGCAGGTCGCTCGAGTAGGCGGTGACGAACTGCCCCACCCGCTCGGCAACCTCGCCCATGGGATGCTCGGACAGGTAGAGGCCCAGGAGCTCCTTCTCCCAACGCAGCCGCTCGCGTACGGGTACCTCGGTCGCCGTCGGCAGCGGCCGCTCGAAGGCAGCCGCATCGGCGGCCCCGAGATCGAACAACGAGGTCTGTCCTGAGACACGGTCGCGCTGGGTCGCCTGGGCGGCCGCGACCGCGTCCTCGAGGCCGAGCAGGATCTGCGCCGGGTGCCCGAACCCGTTCAACGCGCCGACCTTGGCCAGCGCCTCGAGGACCTTCCGGTTGGTCAGGCGCAGATCGATCCTGGTGCAGAAGTCAGTCAGCGAGCGGAACTCACCGCCTTCCTCGCGCGCCGCGATGATCGATTCGATCGCCCCCTGCCCGACGTTCTTGACCGCCAGCAGGCCGAACCTGATGGCGTCGCCCTCGACGGTGAACTCGAGGTGGCTGCGATGCACGTCTGGTGGCAGCACCTCGATATCCATCCGGCGACACTCGGCGACGGCGGCGGCGACCTTCTCCTCGTTCGAGCGGAAGGCGGTCAGGACGGCGGTCATGTAGTCGACCGTATGGTTCGCCTTCATATAGGCGGTCTGGTAGGCGATCAGCCCGTAGCACGTGGCGTGGGCCTTGTTGAAGCCATAGCGCTCGAACGGCTCGAAGGCGGTGAAGACCGCGTCGATCGTCGCCGCGGGAACGCCGCGCTCGGCTGCCTGGGTGACGAACTTCTCCTTCTGGGCGCGCAGCACCGCCGACTTCTTCTTGCGAATGGCGTACCCGAGGGTGTCCGCCTCGGGGCCCGTGAAGCCGCCCAGGGCCATCGCCGCGGACATGATGTCCTCCTGGTAGACGAAGATCCCGTAGGTCTTCTCCAGGTACGGCTCGAGCAGCGGGTGGAGGTAGGTCACCGGCTCCTGGCCGTGCTTGCGCCGGATGTAGGCGGGGATGTTCTCCATCGGACCCGGGCGGTAGAGCGCGACCATCGCGGCGAGGTCGTAGACCGAGGTCGGCCGCAGGTCGCGAACGTAACGACGCATGCCCGCGGACTCCAGCTGGAAGATGCCGGTCGTCTCGCCCGACGCGAGCAGCTCGAAGGTCCTGGCATCGTCGAGCGGGATCTGGTCGAGGTCGATCTCGATGCCCCGGTTGGCCCGAACGAAGTCCACCGCCTGGCGCAGGATCGTCAGGTTGGAGAGGCCCAGGAAGTCGAACTTGAGCAACCCCATGGCCTCGATCGCGTGCATCTCGTACTGGGTCATCAGGCCGTCCGAGTTGGTCGCCTTCTGCAGCGGCATCAGCTCGGTCAGGGGCTCGCGGCTGATGACCACGCCGGCCGCGTGGGTCGACGCGTTTCGGGCGACGCCTTCGAGGTGGCGCGCGAAGTCGATGATCCGCTTCACGCCGGGATCGGCGTCGACCTGCTGGCGAAGGGCGGGTGCCACCCGGAGCGCCTCGTCGAGGCTGATCCCGAGCTGGTTCGGGATCGCCTTGGCGATGCGGTCGACGTCGCCGTAGCTGTGACCCAGCACCCGCCCGACATCGCGGATGGCGGCCCGCGCCAGCATCGTGCCGAAGGTGATGATCTGGGCGACGTGGTCCTGGCCGTACTTTCGCCCGACGTAGGCGATGACCTCTTCGCGCCGGCCGTCCTCGAAGTCGACGTCGATGTCCGGCATCGTCACCCGGTCGGGGTTGAGGAATCGCTCGAAGGGAAGCTGGTAGAGGATCGGATCGACCGGCGTGATTCCGAGCGTGTAGGTCACGATCGAGCCTGGCGCCGAGCCCCGGCAGGTCGTCTGGATCCCCTGCTCGCGAGCGAACCTGATGAAGTCGGCCACGATCAGAAAGTAGCCGGCGTAGCCCATCGAAAGGATGACCCCGAGCTCGTAGTCGAGCCTTGTCTGGAGTTCCGGCGTGACGATCCCGTAGCGGCGGTCGAGGCCGCGCTGGCACTCCGCCCGAAGCCAGCTTTCGACCGTGTGCCCGTCCGGGACCGGGAAGTGCGGGATGCGCAGCTGACCGAGCGGCAGCGAGACGTTCGTCATCTCGGCGATCCGTCGGGTGTTGCGAATCGCATCGAGCTGATCAGGGAAGAGCGCGGCCATCTGGGCGGCGCTCTTGACGTAGAACTCGTGCGTGTCGAACTTCAGCCGCCCGGGCGTATCCAGGTTGTTGCCCGTGCCCACGCAGAGCAGCACGTCGTGCGCCTCGGACTGATCCTGGCGGACGTAGTGGAGGTCGTTGGTCACGACTAACGGCAGGCCCGTCTCCGACGCCAGGCGAAGAAGCTGGCCGTTGAGGCGGGTCTGCTCCGGCAGGCCGTGGTCCTGGAGCTCCAGGAAGAACCGATCCTTGCCAAAGATGTCGCCGTACTCACCGGCCAGCTTGCGGGCGAGCTCCCGATCCTCCACCTCGAGTGCCTTCGGGATCTCGCCGCTGAGACACGCGCTCAGGCCGATGAGTCCCGCGCTGTGCCGGGCGAGGTGGTCGCGATCGATCCGTGGCTTGTAGTAATAGCCGTCGATATGCGCGTCGGTGATCAGCCGGCAGAGGTTCTGGTAGCCGGTCCAGTCCTGGGCGAGGAGGATCAGGTGGAAGGGTTGGGCGTCGGCTTTGCCCTCCTTGTCGGTCATCGACCGCCGGGCGACGTATGTCTCGACGCCGATGATCGGCTTGATCCCTTTCGATTTGGCAGCCTGGTAGAAGGCGACCGCGCCGTAGAGGGCGCCGTGGTCGGTCAGGGCGAGCGAATCCATCCCTTGCTGGGCCGCCGCATCGACCAGCTCCG
>JAUSJS010000078.1 GCA_030647575.1 Candidatus Limnocylindrales bacterium
TCCCGATCGGCGTGGCGACGAACATGAGGAACGCCAGCCAAAGGATGTTGTGGGTCAGTGCCGGCCAGAAGAACGGGTAGGCGTTGAACAGGTTCTCGTAGTTCTTCAGGCCGATGACGTTGTCGCCGGTGATCCCGCCGATCCCGTTCCAGTTCGTGAACGACAGCAGGACAGAGGCGATCGTCGTGCCCCAGATCAGGGCCAGGTCCAGGAGCAGCGGGATCCCGATCATGAGCGCCAGGACGAGCTTGTCCCGGCGAGTGAGCAAGCTGAACCGGCGGCGCTTGCGACCGGCCCCAGCGACACCCGCCCCGCTGGTCGACTGATCCAGCGGGGCGGGTGAACGGCGTTCGCGTGGGTTGTCGGCCACGGCATGCAGTGTAGGCCAGCCCGGAAGCTGGCCGCACTGTGCTCAGATCAGAGGGTGTCCCAGAAGCTCTGGATCTTGCCCAGGTAGGCGTCGAGATCCTGGTCGGGATTCTTCAGGAAGTCGAGGAGGAAGGCCTGCATGCCGTTCGCCCCGGCGAAGTTCGGGTTCGTGTCCCGGTCGAGGAACTGGGTGATCCGCTGGGCACCGCCGATCAGCTCGGCCGCCTTCTTCTGGAGCGGGGTGTAGCCGCTCGTGTCGGCGTCCTTCGCGGCCGCGACGTTGCCCTTGTCCTGGGAGACCCAGGTCACCTGGGTCGCCGGCTGGGCGAGGTACTCCATGAACGCCTTCGCACCGTCCAGGTCCTCCTGGAGGCTGGGTGAGTTGGCGCTGATCATGAAGCCGTCGATCGGCGCGTCGAGGGCCTTCTCGGCGTCGTACTGGGTGCCGAAATTCGGGTAGGGGAAGAAGTCGAGATCGTCGAGCTCGGCCTGCCCGGCCTCCTGGAACTGCTGGGACACGAACATCCCGAGCAGGTACATGCCGGCCTTCTTCTGGACCAGCGCCTGGGCGGCATCCTGCCAGGTCCGTCCGGCGGCGCCGTCCTGGTAGAAGGGCAGGAGATCCTTGAAGATTTCGAAGACGCTCTTGACCTTCGGATCGGTCCATTTCTCGCTGCCAGCCATCAGGCCGACGTGGAAGTCATACCCGTTCTGGCGCAGGTTGAGGATGTCGAAGGTGCCCATCGCCGGCCAGCCGTCCGAATCGCCGAACGCCATCGGGATGAGGCCGTCCGACTTCATCTTGGCTGCGAGCGTCTTGAACTCGTCGAGGGTGGTCGGTGGCGTGTATCCCTTGTCCGCGAAGACGCTCTTCCGGTAGAAGACGGCCCACGGGTAGTTGTAGATCGGGATGAAGTACTGCTTGCCATCGTCGCCGGTCGAGCCGACCTTGAAGGCGTCGCTGTAGTTGCCACCGACCGTCGCCCAGACGTCACTGATGTCGGTGGCGAGGCCCTGGGCCGCGAAGAACCGCATTCGGAAGCCCGAGAACCAGGTGAACACGTCGTCCGGCGTGGCCTGGAGATACGAGCTGATCTGGTCCTGGAAGGTACCGTGATCGACCGTATTGACCTTGACCGTGATGCCGGTCTGCTGGGTGAACGTGTCGACGATGCCGGCGAGGACGCCCTTCGGTACCGCGTCCGAATAGTTCGATCCGAGCGTCAGGGACCCGGGCGCCACGCTCTCGGCTACCGACGGGGCGGCGCTCGCCGCTTCGCTGGGGGCCGCGGCGCTCGGGGCGGTCGTGGCCGCGGGCGAGCTGCACGCGGCGATGATCGCCGGGACGGACACAAGGCCGGCGGTGCCGGCGATGCCCTTGAGAACGGTCCGCCGCGAGACGGACTTCACCGGGGTGGGTTCTGCCATCGCGTTGCTCCTCCTCCAGAAACTGCCCGACAAAATCCGACAGGTTCGCCCAGATTGTCGGCACCGGATCCCCCGATGTCAAGGTCCAGGGCGCCTCATTATCGGTAAATGTTCGAATGCGTTGACTTTCTGTGCGTTGCGCGGCAAGCTTTCACTGACGAACCACGGGAGGGCGGTGTCCATCGTGAGCCGACGAGACGACCTGGGGACCGTGCGCTGATGCTTGCGCGACAGCGCCAGGCGTTCATTCTGGATCGCGTCCGGGAGGACGGAGCGGTCCGCGTCGCGGACCTCGTCCGTGAGCTCGGCGTGTCCGACATGACCGTGCGCCGGGACCTCGAAGTTCTCGACGAGCGCGGTCTCCTGGAGAAGGTCCACGGCGGGGCGACGTCGCTCGTGGGCAGTGCGCTGTTCGAGCCAGGTTTCGCCGCGAAGTCCGCGCTCCAGCAACGCGAGAAGGACGCCATCGCCGATGCCGCGGTGGCGCTCGTCGAGCCGGGCATGGCGATCGCCGTGTCGGCGGGGACCACGACGTACGCCCTCGCCCAGCGCCTGGCCTATGTCCCCGGGCTGACCGTTGTGACCAACTCGATCAGGGTCGCCGATGTGCTCTATCAGGTCGGTCGGGCCGATCAGACGATCATCCTGACCGGGGGCGTGCGCACGCCATCGGACGCCCTGGCGGGGCCGTTCGCCGTGGCGGCCCTGCGCACGGTCCATGTCGACCTCGTCTTCATGGGCGTCCACGGGATGGATCCACGCTCGGGCTTCACCTGCCCGAATCTGTTGGAGGCGGACACGGACCGGGCCCTGATCGAGGCCGGTCGCCGGCTGGTCGTCGTGGCCGACCACTCGAAATGGGGAGTCATCGGCATCAGTTCGATCGCGCGACTTGATCAGGCCGATGTGCTGATCACGGACTCGGGCCTCGAGCCAGAGGCGCGGGCGACACTGGCCGACGCCGTACGGGACCTGATCGTCGTCGAGTCCGGACAGCAGGCGCCGGTGCTCGAGGTCGCTCGTGCCCAGTGAGCCGACGGCAGGCGGCGCCTCCCTCGAGCGCCTCGCGGGTGAGCCTCATCGGCGCTACAACCCGTTGATCGACGAGTGGGTGCTGGTGTCTGCCGGTCGTGGCCGGCGGCCGTGGTTGGGCGCCGAAGAACCGGAACCGGACGGCGCCGGCCTCGCGTTCGATCCCGACTGCTACTTGTGCCCCGGCAATGTGCGCGCCAACGGAAACGTCAATCCGGACTACGCCGAAACCTTCGTGTTCACCAACGACTTCGCGGCCCTCCGGCCGGATACCTCCATCGCCGAGTTCGACGACGGCCTGTTGCGGGCACAGGGCGAGCAGGGACTGTGTCGGGTCGTGTGCTTCTCACCCCGTCACGATCTGACCCTCGGGCGGATGCCCGCCGAAGCCGTGCGCCGCGTGGTCGACCTGTGGGCCGAACAGACCGACGAGCTCGGTGCGGGCCATCGCTGGGTCCAGGTCTTCGAGAACCGTGGCGAGGCGATGGGCGCCTCCAATCCTCATCCCCACGGACAGATCTGGGCGGGCACGGCACTCCCGGGCGAGGGTGCCAGGGAGGATGCGTCGCAGCGGGCCCACCTCGCCGCGACGGGTGATCGCCTCCTGCTCGACTACGTCGATCACGAGTCGGCTGGCCCGCGTGTCGTCGCGGAAACCGATGACTGGCTGGCGGTGGTTCCGTTCTGGGCGGCCTGGCCGTTCGAGACCCTGTTGATCCCGAAGCGTCCGGCGGCCCGCCTGTCTGAGCTGGACGAACGAGCCCGCGACGACCTCGCCGGCGTCCTGCACGACCTCCTCGGGCGGTACGACGGGCTGTTCAAGCGGCCGTTTCCGTACTCGATGGGTTGGCACCAGGCGCCATTCGGCGACGGCGCGACCGACGCCTGGCAGGTTCACGCCCATTTCTACCCGCCCCTGCTCTTCGCCAAGGTTCGCAAGTTCATGGTGGGCTACGAATTGCTCGCCGAGACACAACGCGACCTGACCGCGGAGGACGCTGCCGCGCGGCTTCGGGCCGTTTCGGTGGCGGCGTCGCCGGCGCCGGCGCAGCAGCCCGACCCGGTCTGATCCAAGCGGATCTGGACCGGCCCAGGCGGCCGGGCAGCGTTGCTGGCCACGGACGCTTACCAGGTTCCAGCCACCCTGGTCTACGCAACAGAGTTATGGCGAGGATTCCAGTATCCCTGGAATCGTCCGCTGATTCGGGGAAGATTCGTCGGAACCGCCATGCTGGGTGGAATTCCGGACTCGGTCAGAGGAGGTCAAGTCGCTTGCACCAGCCTGGCGGGAATAGGCGCGTGGGCGGCGGGGCGAGTGTGGGCTGCGGCCGGGTAGCATACGCACCTCACACGGAGGGGCGATGCGGACCTGGGGCGGGCGATTCACGGGCGAGACCGACGCGCGCGTCGTCGAGTTCACGCGCTCGATCGAGATCGACGCCGCCCTGGCAGCCGACGACATCGCAGGCTCGATCGCCCACGTGCGCGGCCTGGGGCGAGCCGGCATCCTGACGGAGGTGGAGGTCGACGCCCTGGTCGGCGGCCTGACCGGCCTGGCCAAGGACGTGGCCGTGGGCCGGATGGTCTGGGACCCGACCCTCGAGGATGTCCACATGAACCTCGAGGCGGCCCTCGCCGAGAGGGTCGGGCCGGTCGCCGGCAAGCTCCACACGGGCCGGTCACGGAACGACCAGGTCGTGACCGACCTGCGGCTCTGGACCCGCCGCGCGATCGACGACCTCGACGCCGCAGTGGTCGCGTTCGAGCGGTCGCTCATCGGTCTCGCCGAGCGCGAGGGCACGGCCGTCCTCCCCGGCACCACCCACATCCAGCCGGCGCAACCGGTGCTGTTCGCGCATCACCTGCTGGCCTACGTCGAGATGGCCGAGCGCGATCGAGGCCGGCTCGCCGACGCCCGCCGCCGGGCCAACGTCTCGCCGCTGGGGGCTGGGGCACTCGCCGGCGCCGGCTACCCGCTCGATCGCGAGGCGATGGCCGCCGAGCTCGACTTCGATGGGGTGACCGCCAATTCGATGGACGCCGTCTCGGACCGGGACTTCGTGGTCGAGACGCTCTCGGCGATCGCGCTCGGGATGGTCCACCTCAGCCGGCTTGCCGAGGAGCTGACCTGGTGGTCGAACCCGCGCTTCGGCTTCGTGCAAGTCTCCGATGCGTTCTCGACGGGCAGTTCGATCATGCCCAACAAGAAGAACCCCGACCCGGCCGAGCTCGTTCGCGGCCGCGCTGCCCGCGTCATCGGGACGCTGACCGGCTCGCTTGCGCTCCTCAAGGGCCTGCCGCTGGCCTACCAGCGTGACCTCCAGGAGGGGGTGGCGCCGCTGTTCGACGCGGTGGCCGTCCTCGGAGCGTCGCTGGGTGTGCTGAGCGGGCTCCTGGACACCCTCTCCGTCGACGCGGAACGGATGCGCGAGGCGGCCGCCGAGGGCTATACGACCGCCACGGCCGTCGCCGACGCGCTCGTCCGGCGCGGCGTCCCGTTCCGCGCCGCCCACCACATCGTCGGGTCGCTCGTCGCGCAAGCCGAGGAGGCGGGACTCGGGCTCGACGAGACTCCCGACGCGATGCTGGGCCTTGCCCTGGGCGCCGCCGGCGACGAGACGGCGCGGCAGCTCGCACAGGAGCCGGGGATCGGCGACGCGCTTCGGATCGCGGCCGGGCTAGATGGCGCGCTCGCCAGCTGCGATGTGATCGGCGGAACCGCCCCCGCCCGCGTGGCGGAAGCGCTGGCCAGGGCTCGGGAGCGTCTGGGCTAGGTCGCCAGGCCACCGATATCGGTCGCCGCCGATCGCGCCCATCGGTCGGCTGACCGATGACGCGGCTGCCTGGCTCCGCCAATGTCCCCTGCGTCGGTGGCCGAGCCGCGGGCCCGGACCGACGGTTGGAGGATCCCGGATGGCGACGTTCATGGATGTCCATAGCGGGTTCGTCGGTGTGACGGCCCAGCAGCTCAAGGAAGCCCACGAGCGGGATCTCGCGATCGAGAAGGACGAGGGTGCCCACTTCGAGCGCGCCTGGCTCGACCCCGAGATCGGCAAGGTGTTCTGCCTGTCGACCGCCCCGACCAAGGAGGCCGTCATGCGCATCCACGAGCGCGCCGGCCATCCGACGGCCGAGGTCTACGAACTTTCAGTGGAGGTGGCGTGATGCGACGGATCATCAGTACGGGTGCGCTCGGCGGAGCGCTCCTCATGGTCACGGCGACGGCGGTGGCGGCCCACGACCCGACATGCGCGGACTTCGACGCGCTCGGGATCGTCGTCCACGGCCAGCACGTCGTCCGCGACTACGTCACGGGAGGCGAGCTCGTCGGTTGGCCGCCGGCGGGCGGGGCGGTCGGTGCCGCCGTCGCGGGATCCGGCGCGGCCGTTCCCGGCGGGCCCGGTCCGGGCTTCCACTTCCCCAACGGC
>JAUSJS010000079.1 GCA_030647575.1 Candidatus Limnocylindrales bacterium
CCAGGAGCCATCGCCATGAACCGCGGACGTCAGCCATCCGTCGTCGTCCTGACCGTTCTTGCCCTCGTGGCCATCGTCGCCGCCTGCTCGCCGAGCGGCGGGCTCGGCCAGGTTCCCTCGCGCGCTCCGACCCCGGCACCCGCGTCATCTGCGGCTCCGAATGGCTCGCCTGACGCCAGCCCTCCGGCATCGCCCGGCACCACGACGATCGTGCGGACCTACTTCTACCTGGGTGGCGAGCCGGGATCCGCCGGCCTGGTCTCGCTCCTCCGTGAGGTTCCCGAGACACGGGCCCTGGCCGGCGCCGCGATGAGCGCCCTCCTTGCCGGTCCGACGGCCGACGAGAGCGCCGAACGCGTCATCACCTCGGCCGTGCCCGCGGGGTCGCGGCTGCTCGGGCTGTCGATCGAGAACGGCAGCGCGACCGTCGATCTCTCGAGCGAGTTCGAGTCGGGCGGCGGGAGCGCCTCGGTCTTCATCCGCCTCGGCCAGGTCGTCTACACGCTGACCCAGTTCCCGACGGTCCAGTCGGTCGTCTTCGAGATCGAAGGTCGGCCGGTCACGGTCTTCAGCAGCGAGGGGATCGTCCTCGACGGGCCAGTCGGGCGCGACGACTACGACGATCTCCTGCCGGCGATCTTCGTCGACCGACCGGCGTACGGTGCGGGCGTCGGCAATCCGGCACGGATCACCGGATCCGCCAACGTCTTCGAGGCTGCCTTCCTGGTCACGCTCCTGGACGGCAGCGGCGCCACGATCGCCCAGGTGCCTGCCATGGCGACGTGCGGCACGGGTTGCCGCGGGACGTTCGATGTGACCGTGCCCTACTCGGTGCCTGAAGCGGGATGGGGCACGCTGCGGGTCTGGGACGGCTCGGCGAAGGACGGCAGCCCGGAGAACGTTCGCGAGTACCCGGTCTGGCTGACGCCGGCTGGCTGAGCGCCTACGGCTTCGCCACGAACCAGGCGTCGCCGATGCCCTGGCCGTTGGTGTCGCCGGGCTGCGAGTCGTTGGCGAAGTAGTAGAGCGGCGCGCCGTCGTAGGCGACCTGCATCGTGCCGTCGGCCCGGGCGAAGGTGGTCAGGGCACCGCCGACGCCGTCCCCAGCCTCGAGCGTGTCGTCGGCCCCGGTCCCGAACGGCAGCCAGGTTTGTGCGCAGCCGCCCGTGCAGGTGCTCGTGTTGGCGCTGTCGGGCTTGAAGGTGTAGAGGGTCAGGCCACTGTCGCCGGTCAGGTACGCCCCGAGCGGGCCAGTGGCGAGATTCACCTGATGGGCCTGCGGGCCCGGGACCGGCGAGACCGCCGCTGATGCCGCGCCTCCGTAGTCATAGTCGGAATCGCCGCGGCCTCCTCCCCCGGAGGGCGCCTCGGAGATCGCGGCCGACGGCGCCGCCGGCGACGCGGACGACGCCAGGCTGACGGTCGGGGTGGCGGTCCCAAGGTCACCGCCGGTCCCGGTACAGGCGCCGAGCAGGGTGATGACGCCGGCGAGCGTGAGGAGGAGCTCGAGACGGGCTCCGTGCAGACTCGTTCGCAACATCAGGTCCCTCAGGTGCAGGATCCGCCACCTCACCCTACGTCGGGTGGGGGCGTGCCGGATCTCCGCAGGCTGCGCGGTGGCCTCCGCTGACCGAGCCCCAGTTCCACCGAGTTGCGCTATCATCCGTCAGCCCTGTAACGGGCATCTCGGTCGGGGCGTGGCGCAGCTTGGTAGCGCGCATCGTTCGGGACGATGAGGTCGGAGGTTCAAATCCTCTCGCCCCGACCAGTCCCATCACTCGTTGCGTCAGCAACCGCTGCTCTCGCGCGGCTACGAGCCCGAGCAGCCACGCGTTCTCGTTGGGCTGGGGGTGGGCGGCGACGATCTCCGGTCCATCGACGTCGAAGCGCTCGAAGATCTCGCGGATCGCGTCTTCGCGAAGCCGATCGGGCACCGCCGGGTTCCGCCAGAGCGTCCCAAAGTCCGAGAGCACCTGACCGGCGCGTTGGAGGCGCACCTCGTCTGGTTTGGTCGCTGTGATCGGCACCGGGCGGTCGAGCCCGCGCCAGGCGCGGCTGAACATCTCGATGGTGATCTCGCCCGCATTGAGCTGATGTTGGAGCCGTTCCCGGGCGGCCACGAGCTCGGTCGGGTCTGGCCCGGGCGGCGGTATGGCCGCAGATCGCATCGCATCGAGGACCTGCCGCAGGTCGGACGCGCCGAGGCTGACGAGATCGAAGAGCTTCGCGATCTGCTCCTCGTATCGCTCGGCCCGATAGGTGGCCGATGGGCCGCAGGCGGGGCGACGGGCGTGCCGGATACGGCGATAGCCGTTGCCGGCGTCACCGTGGAAGGTGCTCTCACAGTGGATGCAGCGCATGAGCCGGACGAGCGGGTACGAGCGCCGCAGCGTCGTCATCCCCGGGTGGCGGGTGCGCCGTTCGGCCCGGATCGCCTGGACGCGATCGAAGAGGACAGGCTCGACCGGGGCCGCGAAGCGGGCTGGGCGCTCGTCCTCGTCAGGGCGGCCCTTGTGGCGGATCGCGCGGCCGGCATAGAGCGGGTTCACGAGGATCTCGGCCAGTCCCGCCTCGGTGAGGCCGAGTTCGTCGGCGAGCGTCGTGTCGCTCCAGCTGCCTGAGGCGTACAGGTCGAACGCTCGGCGAACGAGACGGAGATCCGGACCGTCGACTGGTTCGAGCAGCTGGCGCTCGCCCGTTCGGGCGAAGCCGAGCGGGGCATGGCCGCCCGGATCGCTGAAGAGGCGCCACTTCTGTTCATAGCCGCGCCCGACGTTGCGCGAGAGCCTCCGGATGTAGGCGGCGTCGGCGACCGTCTTGAGGCCCTCGAGCTCGTAGGTGTCGACGTTGCCCGCGATGAGGTTGTCGGCGCAGAAGACGATCGTCACACCAGCAGCGGCGAGGCGTCGGCGGTACGTGTAGGCGTCCTCGATGTTGCGGGCGAAGCGGCTCGTGTCGTAGACGAGCAGGACATCGAACGCGCCGACCTCAGCATCGCGGACCATCCGCGCGAAGTCCGAGCGCCGCAGGGTGTCCTTGCCGGACACGAGGTCGAGGTACTCCTGCCTTGTCGCTACGAGTCCGTGCCGCTCGGCGAACCGGGACTGCTCCGTGCGCTGGAGGTCGGGCCCGTACCGGTCGGCCTGGCCACGGGTGGACTCCCGGACGTACCCCGCCCAGGTCCGCCCGGCCAGGTCCTCGGGTCGCAGATCGATCGCCCGAGCGAGGTTCATCGTCGTCTCCCTAGCGGTCTCGGCACTCCGGTTCTCCTTGTTGGGGTGCTCCGAGGCGCCGGGATGTTACCTCGTGTGGGGCAAGAATCCGAGGTTTCGGCGTCGAGGACCGCGTCGACCATCGCGGCGATGATCTCGACGAGGCGCGGGGTCAAGGCCGGAGCTCCGCCACGATGCGCCCTCCGCGCGTGTGGCGGCTGAGACGTCGGTCGGGGCGGGGCCGCAGCGACCGCGATGGCCGGGCTGCGGCCGGGGCCAGTGGGTGTCCGCCGACTGCCAATCTCAGTCGGCCAGATCTCTGCCGCCTGATCTGCGCCGCACTCGAACAACGCCAGCTGGTTGACCGGCGGGCGAGTCCGCTGTGCCGTCGCGTGGCTGCTCATGCCGCCCGCGGCTTCGATGCCGATGTAACGGCTGCGATGGCCGTAGACGCGTCATCAACCGCCGGGATGGTTCTGCGGACCAGCGGCGACCCGTCCGCCTGCCCATGGGCCCGCCAGGCCGCCACGTGGCAGCGCATCGAGCAGGTCCTCCGGTCGGTCTGCGACCAGGACGGCAGGAGCTCGCCGCAGATGGAGCAGGCCCGCGTCACGGCTGATGCCATCACGCGGCCGCCCTAAGCTGATGCACCGGCAGGCTGGCCGCCTGCGAGGGCGTGGATGGTGGCCGCCGCGCAGGGCGCGCAGCGATACCGGTCCGCGGCGGCGAGCGGATCGCCGCACGAGCAGCACGACCCGAGCGGGAACCGGATCCCCGGTCGAGCGAGCAACAGCGGGATGGCGCCGGTCTGCGGCACCTGAGCGGCCATGACGGCGGCCCGCCAGCCGATCGGATCGGCGTCGAACAGGGCGAGGATCGCGCCGCGGTGGCGGGCCAGGACCGCGCGCTCGGTACCCGAGAGCGCCTCCCGTGGGCGGTAGCGGAGGCGACCGTC
>JAUSJS010000085.1 GCA_030647575.1 Candidatus Limnocylindrales bacterium
CGAGATTGACGAGCCGGGCGCGGGAAGGTGGCTGTGACGCAGCCCGCCGTGGCTGTGCTCGCCCTGGGCCGGGCTGTCATGGTCGTGGGCGCCGGCGTGGTCGTGCCCCTCGCGGTGGTCGTGCCCGCCGACGTGGTCGTGCTCGTGCGTCGGGCCATGCGGATGGTCGTGGTCGTGTTCGACCTCGTGCTCCCTGCCGCGGGCGCGCCAGCGACGTCGCGCTTCTCCGAGCAGCATCCAGCCGCCGATCGCCGCGATCGAGACGGCCGCGACGACGGGCGCCGTCCTGACCACGACCTCGGGCGGCAGAACGCCCTGCGCTCCCACCACCAGCCCGGCCAGGGCCAGGATCCCGAGTGTATGCGAGAGAGCGACGGACAGACCCAGGCCGGCGGCGTGGACGGGTGTGCCGCGGGTGCCGACGAGGTAGGCCGCCATGAGGGTCTTGCCGTGCCCGGGCGTCAGGGCATGCCCGGCCCCGAGCGCGGCGGCGGTGAGGATGGAGAGGAGCAGCACGAGGGGCGTCAGATCGGCGGCTCGGAAGATCGATGGGAGCTCGCCGGCGCCGACACCACCAGGCACCGCAGCCGAGCCGTCCGCGGCGGTGGTGCCCGTCGCCCCGGCGTCGATCGCTCCGCCATCGCCTCCGGCCACGGATTCCGCATCGGGGATGTCGAGCGGCGGCAGGGTCGGCCCGCCGACGGTTGCCAGCATCGCGATCTGCGTGTCGGCCAACGCCTGCGTCAGCAGATCGGTCGGATAGACGGTTAATCGGCTCGACGGACTCGAGGTTCGAAGGGCACCGTCAGCGCCCGCGGCCAGGGTGACGCCTGAGCCCTCGGCGACGATCTCGCGCCAGCCGAGTCGCTCGCTGAACGAATGATCGGCGAAGGTGACCTCGCGGCCGGCCCGGAGCGGCACGGCCAACGCCGCCTTGAAGCCGCAGACCGATCGCATCGTGGATAGCCCACCCGCCCCTGGCGGGAAGGTCAGCCCCGCCTCGGTCAGCTCAAGCGCCTGCGGCACGTCGTCGACCCGAAGATCGAGCGACGCGGCCAGATCCCTGCAGGCTGCCACCCGACCGGCGTCGGTCTCCGCGTCGGACAGCTCACCGTCGCCGTCCGAGTCGAACGTGAGGCGGGCCTGGAAGGCCGGGATCTCCGCCTGGTCGATGACGACGTCCAGCAGGATCCGATCGGGCTCGACTCGCAGGCCCGCGTAGTGGTTGATGGTGAAGTTGCCGAGCGGATGCGCGGCGGCCAGGCTGGGCAGGAGGAGCGCTGCGGTCAGGCCCACGGCAGCTGCCGCCAGCCGTCGTTGTCGAGCCGGTCGCAGCGGCACGCGACGGTGGTCGCGGGCATGTCGGGTGAAGGCGGTCATCCGGGTACGTCCCTGTCGAAGCGATCGTGCTATGGGCGCTGCGCCGCGCCTGATCTGATGTTCGCGATCCTGCCATCGCCGGATCACTGCCTGTCCGAGGCTACTCTCGTCCGATACACTCCCGGCGTGGAAGATCCCGGGGTGTCAGTTCGTCGCGGCTGGTTCATCACGGTCGAGGGGCCAGATGGCGCCGGCAAGACGACCCAGGCCGGGGCGCTCGCGGCCCGCCTTCGCGAAGGCGGCCTGGACGTGCTCCTCTCCCGCGAGCCGGGGGGCACATGGTTGGGAGAACGGGTGCGCGAGCTCCTCCTGGCGCGGACCGGGTCGACCGCGTCGACCGATCCCCTGACCGACGCCTTCCTGTTCGATGCCGCGCGCCGCCAGCTCGTCGTCGAGGTGGTGCGGCCGGCGCTCGCCGCAGGCCGGACCGTGATCTGCGCTCGGTATGCCGACTCGACACTCGCCTACCAGGGTTATGGCGCCGGCGTGCCGCTCGATCGCCTTCGGGCCCTGGAAGCCGTGGCAACCGGCGGGCTCCGGCCCGATCTCACCATCCTCCTGGACCTCCCGGTCGAATCCGGACTCGCGCGCAAGGCGCCCGGCGACGTGACGCGCTTCGAGGCCGAATTCGACCTGGCCTTCCATCGCCGGGTTCGGGCCGGATTCCTGTCAATGGCAGCAGCCTCACCCGAGCGCTTTGTCGTCATCGATGCAACTCGCGCCCCCGAAGAAGTGGCGACCGCGGTCAACGCTTCCGTCGACCGGCTGGTCGGCTCTGGTGAACCGAAACAGTTCGCCGCGCGCACTACCAGATGACGTCTGCGGACCAGCCGCTGCCGCGCCGCGCTTCGTCCGCCGTGGACGAGGAGGATCAGGCCGTGCTGGCCCGCATCGCCGGTGGGGAGCTCGCCGCTCTCGAAGACCTGTATGACCGATACAAGACGATGGCCTACTCGATCGCCTACCGCATCACGAATGACGCCACGCTCGCCGAGGACGTGGTGCAGGACGCTTTCCTCGGAGCGTGGCGGAATGCCGCCCGCTACCAGGACGGTCGCGCCAGCGTCAAGACCTGGCTTCTTTCCATCGTCCACCACCGGGCGATCGACGCCATCCGCCGGCGCCGGCCCACCACCGAGCTGCCCGCGATCGACGCGGCGTTGCCCGACGCCCTCACCCTGCCGGACATCTGGGCCGAGGTGTCGGCGAGCCTGGACTCGGTCACGGTGCGCGAGGCGCTCGTCGCGCTCTCCAACGTCCAGCGCGAGGCGCTCGAGCTCGCATACTTCGGAGGTCTCACCCAGCAGGAGATCGCCGAGCGCACCGGAACGCCGCTCGGTACGGTCAAGAGCCGGATGCGTCTCGGCCTGCTGGCGATGCGACGTTCGCTGGAGACGGGTTCGACATGAGCGGGCCGGACGCGATGCGCGAACTGACCTGTGACGAGGTCCGCGAGATGGCGGGCGCCTACGTCCTCGGGGCGCTCGACGCCGCGGACGAGGCCGCCGTTCGAGCGCACCTGGCGACCTGCAGCCAAGCTCACGAGGAGATCGCGGAGCTTGGGGCGGTGATCCCGGCGTTCGTCGAGATCGTCCCGGTCGTGGAGCCGCCCGAAGGCCTGAAGGCGCGGATCTTGGCCGCCGCGGCCGCGGATCTGGCGGCTCGTGGCGGGACGCCGGCTGCGGCGCCGGGGAGTGCCGAGGCAGCGCCGGCGACCGCCGCGTCGCGCCCGACCATCGCGCCGGCTGCGCCAATCGCTTTCCCGAGCGCTGAGGAGCGGGCCGCCCGTCAGGCTCGGACGTCGACCGGTGGGTGGCTCCTGCGCATCGCGGCGGTCCTGGTCATCGCCGTCCTCGGTGGCTGGAACCTCCTGCTCCAGAGCCAGTTGAGCGCGGCCCAGAGCGATGAGCGGAATGTTGCGGCCGTCCTCAACGCGGCGGCCCAACCGAGTTCCCTGTCCGCCATCCTGACCGCCGACGGTGGCACGGGTTCCGGGCTCGCGGCGGTCAAGGCCGATGGTGACGTGGCGATCGCCATGCGCGATCTCGCGCCAACGAGCGGCAACGCCGTCTACGAGGCATGGGTGATCGGCGGCGACGGTGTGCCAGTGCCGCTCGGCAGCTTCCAGGTCGGGACCAGCGGGACGGCCTACTTCGAGAGCGCCGGGTTGCCGACGGCGGACGGGATCGTCCTGGCACTCACCCTCGAGCCGGGACCCGGTGCGACGACCCCGACTCTGCCGATCATCTCGAAGGGCGTCGCGACCT